>DATLIL010001028.1:0-3549 GCA_035539475.1 Polyangiaceae bacterium | reverse complement strand
GTCAATACAGGTGGAGGTGGTGCGCAGAGCGGCGCGCCTGGAACGAGTGGCGCTGCTGGCAGCATCTCGAGCTCGGGCAACGCCGGCAGCGGCGGAGACGTGAGCGGTGGTACCGCCGGTACGGGCGGTCAAGCCGGCAGCGGCGGGGGCGGCGAGGCGGGCACCGGTGGAGAGGCGGGCACCGGCCCGATGGTGCCGGAGTTTCCGCCGGGCGCGAACTTTCCTTACGTGATCACCAACTACGACGAGCCGTACCGCGGACAGGTGCATTTCTCGGCACCGATGGGCTGGCTGAACGATGCCAATGGCATGTGGTACCTGAACGGCCTCTACCACTTCTCGTACCAGGCCTATCCGTACGAGCTCGGCGGTGCGGCCAAGCATTGGGGTCACGCGACGAGCCCTGATCTCGTGCACTGGACCCACTGGCCCATCATGTTGGACCCCGGGGTGAACGTCCCCGGTGACGCATGGTCCGGCTCGACCGTCGTGGACAGCGACAACACTTCCGGCCTGCAGACGGGCGAAGACCCGGTGCTCGTGACGCTCTACACGGCGACGAGCATTGGAACTGCCATCGCCTACAGCAACGATCAGGGGATCACCTGGCAGGCCTACGACGGCAATCCCGTCGCGATCGGCGGCCCCAACGCGGACACGCGCGATCCGCACGTCTTCTGGCACGAACCCACGCAGAGCTGGGTCTGTGCGCTGTACGAGGAAGATGGCGGGAACCCGGGCGGCACCTACTTCTACACCTCTCCCGATCTGAAGAACTGGACCAAGGTGAGCCACGTGGATTTCGGCTTCGAATGTCCGGACATCTACGAGCTTCCGATCGACGGCGACGCAAACAACAAGAAGTACGTGCTGCAGGACGCGGCCGGCGCGTACCTGCTCGGTGACTTCGACGGTACGAGCTTCGTCCCTGACTCCACCAGCCCGAAGACCATGGACGCGTCTGCCGGGTTCTATGCCGCGCAGACGTTCTATCGGCGAAACTTCCCCGACCAGCGTGTGATCCAGATGCCATGGATCCGCGGCATGGATGGCGCGACCGCGCCGTGGAATCAGGTGATCGGTTTTCCGCTCGAGGTCGAGCTCAAGACCTTCCCCGACGGCGTCCGAGTGGCACGCAAGCCGGTCGACGAGATCACGAACCTCTACGGCGAAACTACTCACATCGATCACGAAGACTTTGCTGCGGGGACCAACCCCTACGCCGGCGTCGAAGCCAAGGCCTTCGATCTGACCGTTATCCTCGATCTGGCCAGGACGACCGCCACGACCATTACCTTCCAGCTCGCTGATCTCACCTTCGATCTCGACCTCGCCGAGATGAAGCTGTTCGGCGCCACCGTCTCGGACATCAACGGCTACGTCACCGTGCGAATCTTGCGCGATTGGGCTCAATACGAGGTCTTTGCCAACGACGGCCAGATTGTCTTCACTGGGGTCCACCCCTTCACCCCGAGTGACGCCTCGTTCGGCTTGACGGGTAACGGTACGGTCGGCATCGCTTCCGCCAATCTCCATTGGCTCGAACGAGCCTGGCCGGGCGTCGCGGCCGAATCGAGCGTGATCATCGACGACAGCGACCCAGCCTCGAGCTACGGTGGCGATTCCGTCGTCGCCAACGAGGGCCGTTACTTCAAGGGCAAGGCCACCGTGCTCACCAGCGCTGAGTCGTCGTTCGATGTACCGTTCGCCGGCACGCGCGTGGAATGGTACGGGCTGAAGAACGACGACCTCGGCTTTGCTGACGTCTATATCGACGGCGAGCTCGTCCAGGCCGCCATCGACACCTACGATGCGCGCCGTCAGAACGCCCTGCTCTTCACCAAGGGCGATCTGTCCGGCGGCGCTCACACATTCTCGGTCGTAGCCAGCGGCCAGAAGAACGCCGCATCGAGCGGCTTCGCGCTGGTGCACGACTACATCGTCGCGTACGTCGACCCATGAAGGTCACGGCGCGGGACCTCCGTCTCCACCAGCGTTCTAGTCGTCGAGCAAGCCCGAGCAGCTCTCGGCGCTGGCCACCGACCATTCACGGCAACGATCGGCTTCACAGTCGCCGCCCAGGCACTCGTCGCCGCTGTCGCAGGTCTCGCCGTCGGCCTTGAGCGGTATGCAGCGCATGGCGTCGTAGTCGCAGTAGGAGGTCGGCAGGCAGGCGGAGTCCGAGGTGCAGGGGCCGTCGCTGCTGGCCGCCTCGCACGTGCTGGCCACGCAGTAGGCTCCCACCGCGCACTGGTACTGCTGGCAAGGCTCGCCCACCTGCGGCGCGGCCACGCAGCTGCCGGCAGTGCTGCAGATCAAGCCGTCGTTCAACCAGCAAACGCCGGTGCCGGGAACGCCGTCGACGATACCAGAGCAACTGCCGCCGCCGGTGTCGGGATCTCCTTCACAGGTTCCCGCGCAGGCCTCGCCGAGGGCCGCATGTGGGCCGTCGAAAACCGATTCATAGGGCTCTTCGGCGACGCAGATCCCGCTCGTGCAGCTGGCGTCCTGCTCGGCTGTCTGCACGCACTCGTCGCTTTCGCCACACTCTCCGCCCACGGGGACGGTTCCGCGCAGCAGGCCGTCGCAAGCGTCGTCGGCTGCGTTCGAGCGTTCGGTGCAGGCGCGGGCCACGGCGGCGTAGGCATCGATGCACTGCCCGGCGACCTGTTCGTCGAAGATGATCTTCGGGTTCGCGAGCTGCACACCCAGCGCTGCGGCCAGGTAGGCGCGAAGCGTCTCCTGGCAGCTCGAGAGCTCGAAGCGTTCGCCGAACCGCTCGCAGCAGCCCTGGATGCTGGCGCAGTAGCTCGCAGCGAAGCGCTGTGAGAAATCGTTCACGGCCACCGGCCCACTCGGGCCGTCGTCGTCGTCCTCGGTCTCGCCGTCGCAGCTCGCTGTTGCAGCCGCGACAACCAGCATCAAGGCGAGCGCCGCCTTGCGGCGCATCGTTTCAGCCCAGCATCGTTCGATGACGCGTCTCATCTGCACCCTACCTCCACCCGGCAGTCTACTTGCGGCGTCTCAGAATCGCACGCCGATTTCGAGCCGAGCTTCGCCGAAAACGTGTTCAGTTTCGTGCACCGTTCCCGCGTTTTGAATCACGAAGCGCGAGGATGCGGGCGCGTAGCCGCCTTCTATGCCGGTCAGCAGCATGACGTTCGTGGTCAGGTGCAACCCGAGGTCGAATCCTACGATCGGCGCCCCGACGTAGGTGTCCTCCGTGAAGTTCGCATCCGTGCCGAAGCCGTGTGCGCTCAGCCGATAGAGCCGTCCGCCGCCGCACAACCAGGCTTCGGCCGCGCCGAGGTCATCGCCGGCGCACGCCGCCAGGCTGATGCCCCCGAGCGAGAACTCCGCACCGACCGCGTGGTTGTTTTCGAGCGTGTCCTCCGTCGGCGCGAACACGGCGCCCCGTGCCACCAAGCGCACGGGGGGCTTGGCGTAGGCCAGCGTGGCGCCGATGCCGGGTGAAGCTTTGGGCGCGAACCCTGCGCTGACGTGCATACCCAGCGTCGCCGACCAGTGATGCTCTTTGGGCGGTGGTGG
>DATLIL010001027.1:0-2193 GCA_035539475.1 Polyangiaceae bacterium | reverse complement strand
CTCCCACCATATTCCCCCATTCCGTCCACGAGCCATCGTAGTTGCGGATGTTCTCGAAGCCGAGGAGGTACTTCAGCGCGAACCAGGTGTGGCTGCTGCGCTCGCCGATTCGACAATAGGCGATCGTCGGCTGTGCCGGCGAGAGCTGCTTTTCCTCGACGTAGATCTTCTTGAGCTCCTCGGCGGTCTTGAACGTCCCGTCGTCGGCGTTGATTGCGCGCGCCCAGGGGATGCTCTTGGCGCCGGGGATGTGGCCGCCGCGGATGGCGCCTTCGTTCGGGTAGTCGGGCATGTGCATGCGCACGCCGGTGTACTCATCCGGGCTGCGGACGTCGACGAGCTGGCGCTTTGCCTGCATGTGCGACAGCACCTCGTCGCGGAACGCGCGGTGCTTGGCGTCGGACCGCTCCTCGGCCTTGTAGGCCGTCTTCGGAAACGCCGGCACGTCGCGCGTAACCGGCCTCTTCTCCTTCTCCCACTTGATGCGGCCGCCGTCCATCACCCGCGCGTTGGTGTGGCCGAAGAGCTGGAAGACCCAGAAGGCGTAGCACGCCCACCAGTTGTTCTTGTCGCCGTAGAAGACGACCGTCGTGTCTTTGGTTGCGCCGATGCGCGACATCAGCTGCTCGAACCCCTCGCGCGTGATGTAGTCGCGGCGGAGTTGATCGTTGAGATCGGACGTCCAGTCCACGTTCACGGCGCCCGGGACGTGTCCGGAGGCGTAGAGAAGGGTATCCTCGTTCGATTCGACGATGCGGATGGAGGGGTCGTTCAGGTGCGCGGCGACCCAGTCGGTCGACACGAGCACTTCCGGATGGGTGTAGCCACGCGCTTCGATGTTGCTCATGAAAGCTCCTTGCGGGGGCCTCATACTGGCGAAGGCCCCCTGGCGGAAGCCTTCATTGTAGGTCGGTTCCTGTACAGGAAAAAAGCCGCAGGAACTAGCTCCCCTGCGGCTTTTTTCCCGCAAAGCGGCGCTTAGAAATTGCCTGCTAACTCTGTGGTGAAAATGTCTTGCTCTTGTGACCGTCCGCGCTTGCACGGCGCGTCCCGGCCGATCGGAATGGCGCGGCGCTACCTGCGAGGGAACCGTCGGTCGAGGCCAGGCGGGCAGCCAGCCACGTCAACGTTCCTCTCGCAGGCGCGCCACATAGAGATGGGATCGAGCCGCAGTGGACCCGGTCACAGACAGTCGCACCCGCCTGCATGCGACCGCATTCCCAGTAGACGCGAACCAGGCTCCTGCGACCATCCGGTGAACAGGGGAGAGGCCGAGATTTCGCAGGGGAGGAAGGCCAGATCCTTGGAACTCAATGACTTAGGACTCGGGCTTCAACGGGATGCCAGCGCCGCCCCCGAAGGAGTACGATGGCAGGCAGCCATGCGCTTCAGAACCTGGCCGGTCGCGGCGCTCGGGCTCGGAGGCCTGCTGCTGCTGGTCGTCGTCTCCGTGCTCACGGCGTCGAATCGCGCCCAGGAAATTTATACTCAGCTCGACCAGCTCAACTCGCACCAGCGCGAGGTCGAGAACAAGCTCCGCCGTCTGCGGTCCGATCTCCACCTTTCGGGCATCTTCATCCGCGACTACCTCCTCGACCCAGAGCGGGAGCGCGCGCCGTTCTATCGCGAGCAGCTGGCCGCGTTCCGCGAGAACAACCTCGCGACGGTGGCCGATCTCCGCTCGCTCGCGGCTGGCCGGGCCGGCAACGAAGAGCGCATCGCCAGCCTCGAAGCGAAGCTGGACGAGTACTGGCAGGCCTTCGACCCGCTCTTCGACTGGACGCTGGTCGAGAAGATCAGCCAGAGTGCCGGCTTCCTCAAGCGCGAGGTGCTCCCGCGGCGCGAGGCGGTGCTGGCCATCGCGTCGCAGATTGAAGACCTGAACAACGCCAACCACGCCATCCAGCGCGCCGAAGTCACCCGGCGTCAGGAAGCGTTTCGCACCGAGCTGCACCGGCTCATCTGGGGCAGCCTCTTCCTCGGTCTCGTCGTCGCGCTCACCGCCGTCATCAGGTTGCGCGTGCTCGAGCGGCGCTCGGAGAAGGAGCGCGAGGTAGCGGAACAGGCCGAGCACCTGATGCGCCAGCTCTCGCACCAGCTCGTGGCCACCCAAGAAGAGGAACGCAAGAACCTGTCGCGCGAGCTCCACGACCACGTCGGGCAGATGCTGACCGCGCTGCGCATGGAGCTCGG
>DATLIL010001026.1:0-8747 GCA_035539475.1 Polyangiaceae bacterium | reverse complement strand
GGCTTCATCGACGGAATGCTCGCCATGGTTCCAGTGTACGGCGAAGCCGTCGAGTTTACGCTCGAAGACGTGTCACTCGCTGCCCTCACGACCGAAGAGAACAACGGCATCCCCAATCAGGCCAGGGGAAGCTTCGTCCTGAACGCTACCTTTCGAACGAACTGCTTCATCGTCCGTTAGGCCGCGCCCCTTCACTGTCGGCAACTACGGCGCGAGCTTCAAGAGGAACAGGTCTTCGCCGCTAGCCGAGGAACTCCGAATTCACGACCGAAGCGAGTGCACGAGGAGGGACTTGAACCCCACGCCTTGCGGCGCCGGAACCTACCCTGCTGCGCTTCTCCATGGGCTGTAGGTGGCACTTGTTCGCAGAGGGCTGGGTCACATGGTCATCCAGGACGAGACCGGTGGCGCCGCAGCGCGCAGTGAACAGCCCATGACAACCCGCGCATCTTCGAAAACGTGCTGTCGTCGCAGCCTGTGTGCTTCATGCCAGGACGCTGGCCGACGTCTTCTCCGGCCAGGTCGGTGCGCTCTCGACTTCTGCCGCCGCGCCGGCGACGGCCCCGTGATCGAGGTCGGTGCGGTGCACCCCGAACGGCCCGCTCAACGCGTGCTGTCCTGAACGGGGCAGCGCGCGGCTTCGTCGCACAGGGCGGTCTCGTTGTCGTCGCCGCAGACCAGGCAGCGTGTCGCGCCTTTGCAACTGGGCGGATCGTTGCCCACGGAGTACGCGCCGTAGCAGCTGCTGGGAGCGTCGGTCCAGGTGCTGCCGCCGACGAGCTTGCGCGAGCCCGCGTCGAAGACGAATGTGAGGCCTTCCTCGGAGCTCGTCGTGGTCAGCAGCACGTGCCCGCAGCCCTCCGTGCGGTAACCACGAAGGGTGCCCGGGTAGCGGTCACAGCGTGCCCGCAGGTAGTTCAGTCCGTCGGCGATGTCGCGCGGGCAGGTCCCCGAACGGCAGACGCAGGCGAGGTCGTCGTACCTACCAGCCTCGCAAGTGCAACCGCTCGGCGCGAAGGCAAGCTTGGAGCGCACCGGAGGTGTCGGCCGCGGGCACGCCGAGCCATTGCTGCACGCGACCACGAAGACGACGAGCGCCCAGCGCAGCCCGCCCATCAGGGCTCCTTGCGGTTCATGCACTCGATGTCCCGCAGGATCGCGAGCAAGAAATCGGACTTGGCCTCGATGTAGCCGCCCACATCGCTAGGTGCTGAGGCGCGCCATGGTTCCTCCATAGATCTTCCGAGCGCGACGTTGGCGGCAACCTGTGCCGGGATCAAGCCGCGATCACCGCGGCGCGGCCCGAGCTCGAGGACCCTACCTCGACCTCCTACTTACCCGCGTCGAACGCCGCGCCCGGCGCCTGGGCTTCGCCCTCCGCTGAGCCAAGGACCGGTTAGGCCAAGACGACAGCCGACTCCGACCGCAAGCGAATGGGCACGGGCTTAGGCGGCGACGAAGTCGCAGCGCCCGCACGCCCAAGGGCGCCATCCGCTCGCGGGCGGCGACGAAGTCGCAGCGCCCGCGTGTTTTGGGCACGGGACCCGAAACTCGGGGGTGGGGCCCCGCTGAATTCACTTCAGCGGGGCGGGGGTGAAACCCCCGACGACAGTAGACCGACGAGCGCGCGAGCGAGCGGCGCGAAGCGCCGCGAAGCGAGTGCACGAGGAGGGACTTGAACCCCCACGCCTTGCGGCGCCGGAACCTAAATCCGGTGCGTCTGCCAATTCCGCCACTCGTGCCGAGGGAACGCGGAACCTACCGCTCTCCCTGCAGCAGCGCCAGCCCCGGCGAGCGTCAGGCTTGAAAAACCGCTGCGCGCAGCGCGCCTAGTACCGCGCCTTCACCGCCACACCGCTGCCGGCGTTGAAGGCGACGAAGGGCGTGAGGTCGAGCGCCACGAGGAGGATGTCATCGTTGACGGTGTGGCCGGAATAGCCGCCGAAGGTGTCGTCCACCCAGGCGTCGCCAGCGAAGCGGGCAACGCTGTGGGCTTCGATCGGGGAGGAGGCGCTGCCGATGTTCTTCACGTAGGTGACGAGCGGCGTGCCGTCGGCGGCCACGGCGAGCGAGGGGTTGGTGTTGAACAGGCCACCGGTCGCCACGAGGTCGCCGGCGAGCTCGGTCCAGCTGGCACCGTCTTCAGCGAACACGCGCACGACGGAGTCGCCGCCCTCACTGCCGGCGATGGCGACGTAGGCCTGGCCGGACGGGCTGAAGGCGAGATCGGGGAAGCTCGCGCTGGCGAGCGAGCCCAGGTCGGCAGTGCCGGCACCGACCCAGCTCGCGCCGTCGAAGGCGAGGATGGCGATCGCGTTGGCGGCGTAGTCGACGAAGGCGACGTGGGGCGTACCGTCGGGAGCGACGGCCAGCGACGTGGGGGCGATGTTGTCCCAGAAGGGCGCGCCGCCGAGCAGCTCCCAGCTCGTGCCGTCGAAGCGCAGCGCGACCATGCCGGTGCTGCTCGCGTGACGCGCGGCGACGACGAGCTCGGAGCTCGGGCCGGTGGCGAGCTCTGGCACCGGGAAGCCGAAGGCGACGGCGTCGCTGAGTGGAACCGCTGGAAGCACGTCCCAGCTCACGCCGTTGAAGCGGTAGGCGCCGTTGTCCCCGGTGACCGCAACCACGTCGTTGTCGGCCGTCACTTCGACGGCGACGAAGCTACCGCCCAGCGAGGTCCCCGGAGCGAGGTTCTCCCAGCCCGAGGCGCCATAGCGATAGACCTCGCTGGTCCAGCTCGGCATGCAGTGCGCGCGCATGCAGGGGATCTCGTGCCGCAGCGCGACGTAGGGCGTGCCGTCGGGGCCCATCGCGGCGTCGTGAGGACCGCCCACCAGGATGCTGGCGATGGGATCGCTGCCCACGGTTTCCCAGCTGACGGCTGGATCGTAGTCGACCTCGAGCGTCACCGAGCCGATGTCGACGTAGTAGCCCCAGTACCAGAACGAGCCGGTGAGCACCGCGCCATTGTTGCTCGACGGATCGTCGAGCCAGCGCTGCACCAGGCTAGCGAGAGCGGCGGAGCTGATGTCGACGACGCCGGTTTGCCCGGAGGCGACGCTGGCTGAACCGAGCAGGTTCGTCCAATCGCCAGTGAAAGTGCTGTAGCTGACAGTGGCGGGATCCCAGCTCGAAAGGATGTCTTCTTCGAAGAGCTGGACGGTCTGTGACGAAGTGATCGTACCGCCCGTGACCTGGAAGCGCAGCCTGGCGGAGTTCACGTGACCAGCGACGGCGCTGAGGTCGAAGTGAGTGAGCGTTTCGAAGTCGAATGCGGTCAGCGGGCTTCGCATGTAGCCACCGACGCGCGTCGGGTCGCCGCGTGACGAGCCGTTCCAGCTCACCTGATTGAGGCCGTAGGTTTGGCCCGAGACGACCGCTGTTTCTGCGGCTGCTGTAACCGACACGAGCAGCGCTGCAACACCGACGAGAGAAGACCCAAAGAGCGAACCACCCAGCTTCATGCGCGCTCCACTATCGGAAACGACCACCAGTCTGGTTGCCGTTTCTTATCCGTGTCGCAACGCTTCGAGCACGCGCTTCATATCGTCGGGCAGCGGCTCCTCGAATCGCAACAACTGTCCGCTTGCAGGATGTTCGAAGCCGAGCTCGAAGGCGTGGAGCATCAGTCGCGGCGCCGGCAGGAGCGTGCCGCGGTAGCCGTGCGTGTAGACCTTGTCGCCCACGACGGGATGGCCCGCTTCGGAGAGGTGGATGCGGATCTGGTGAGTGCGCCCCGTCTCGAGGCGGCATTCGACCAGGCTGGCGCCGTGCAGGCGTTCCAGGTTCTTGACGTGCGTGATGGCTTCGCGCCCGAGCTCGCTGTGGTTGGTCGAGCCGCGCCGGCCGTCGCCGCGATCCCTGAGCAGACGGCTCTTGAAGGTCTGGTCAGCCGGAGAGCCGTGCACGATGGCAAGGTAGCGGCGTTGCACGGTGTGAAAGCGGAAGGCCTGCTTCAGCGCGCGCTTGGCCGTGAGCGTGCGCGCGAACACGAGCAGCCCCGAGGTGTCCTTGTCCAGCCGATGCACGACGCCGAGCGGTGCATCGGAGCCCGGGCGCTTGAGCAGTTGCCGCACGAGCTCGTCCAGGGTTCCGGTCTCGTTCTCGTCGTAAGGCACGCTGCTGATGCCGGCGGGCTTGCGCACCACCACGACCTGCGAGTCGACGTGAACGATGACCGAGCCGTCGAGGGCGCCCCCGGCGCGTGGCTTCGGCGCGCTCATGCGGAGCTCCACGCGAGCGCCGGCCCTCAGACGCAACGTGGGCTCGAGCACGCGCTGGCCGTCGACGCTGACCTTGCCCGACGTGACCAGCTTGCGCGCGTCGTTCCAGCTCTTGCCGGGCAGGAGCTCGCGCAACAGGCGATCGAGGGCGATCCCTTCCTGCTCCGGCGTGACGACGTGCATGAGGCGGACGAGCTCAGCCGCCGTAGCCGCGCGGCGAGTTCCAGCGCGGCTTGACGTAGATCTTCAGCACGTCGCGCAGAAAGCCGATGTGCGCGCAGTGATCCATCTTGTCGTTGCCGCTGAAGCCGCGCACGTGGAAGTCGCCCTTGCTGAAGCGGGTGATGAGCTCGAGACCCATCGGATCGCTCGTTCGCGAGCGCGCCGTCTGAACATTGCCACCCAGCTTGTAGACCAAGAAGTTGGCTGTCTCGGTCGTGGACGCGTAGCCCGGCGGGATGATCGACGAGTGCGACACCATCATGAACTTGTCGCGCGCCGCGGCCTGGCGTGCGAAGTCGATGAAGGAGCCGATCTGCAGCTCGTTGAGCGAGTTGTGCGCGTAGCCGCAGTGCAGCCCGTCGAGCAGGATCACGGAGTCGACGCGCTCGCGGCCCAGCGGCTGTCCGATGATCTGCTGCACGGCGCCGTAGCCGGCGCTCCACGCGCTCAGGCCGATGCGCCGCGCGTGGGCGGTGATGCCGGTACGCTCGGTCATGGCCTTCTCCACGCTGGCAAGCAGCGTCTTGAATGCGGCAGGGTTGGCGAAGGTCTGTTCGTACGGACCCGAGCCGTTTCCGAGGTCGATGCCGACGAGCACGGCACCGTCCATGACCTGCACCCACTCCTTGCGCACCGCCTCGTGGCCATGGAAGTGGAACATCACGTCGAAGAGACCGGCGGGCGAGACGCCGCCTTTCTGCGGCGCGATCATCTGACCCATGCTGGGCGCTCGGCTCCAGCGATCGTAGATGCCGAAGCCGGGATCACGCGTGTTGCAGGGATTGACTCCGCGCTCCTTGGCGCTCTTGCTCGTCTGCGTGATGGCCGGCGGTTTCTTCAGGTACCAGGCCTTCGCCCCATCGCTGCCCGGCTTCTTGCCGGCGGTGTTGCTCGCGATCGCCGTGAGCAGGGCGAGCAGAGCAACGCGTAGGGGCAGGCGGGACATGTGGCGAGACTCCATCGATCAGGGAGAAGATTCAAATTTCGCGCCGCTTTCCCCACTGATTGCAGTGAGGCTTGAATGAGATTCGCAAGATCGCAGGCGAAATGGCTATCGGGGAAGCGGCGCCCGTGGCCAGGCGGTACGCTTGTAGCGCGATGAATGCAGCGAAGAGCAGCCCCCAACACCTCCCGCTCGCCGACCCGGACCCGCTCCGGGAGCAGGTGGTCGACTGGCTAGAGCGCTTCGCCTCGGAGGTGCGGGAGCGCCGCTACGAGGGCGCACGCAGCCTGTTCTCGCCGGGAGTCCTGGGCTTCGGCACGCGGGCCTACAGCGTCGACGGGCTGGCCTCGCTCGAGCAGCAATGGCGGGAGATCTGGCAGAGCGCGACGGGCTTTCGCTTCGATCTTTCGGCGCTGCGGGTGTTCGGGGAGACGACCCTCGTCGCAGCAGTGCCGTGGAGCTCGGTCGGCTACGACGCGACCGGCGCTCCCTTTCAACGCCCCGGCCGCGCGACCATCGTGCTGACGAGGGAGGGCGATCGCCTCCTCGCCGTGCACACTCACTTTTCCCTCGCGCCCTCGGTCTCCGGCAAGAAGAGCTATCCGCCGCCGCTCGTATCCGAGTGAACGGGTATCGACGAGCTGCTCCTGAACTCCTCGAGCTCGCCGCGAACCGCATCGAGCTCGGCGAGGACCGCCAGCATGGCACGCGCCAGCTCGGCTTCGCCGTTGATGGCGGCGGCGTAGCGCTCGGCGTCGGCTCGACTCAGCACCGCATCCGGAAGCGGCTCGGCCTCCGTGCTGAGGGTGTAGCAACCGCTTGCGCGTAGCACGGGCACCGGGTGCACGGCGAGCTTCGCGCGCTGCATCGCCTGCAACGCGCGCGACCGTAGATCGCCCGCGTCGAACCACATCTTTGCCGCCAGGATCGTCGGCTTCATCGCATTTCCCTCTGAGTCTGGTGCGAGCACCAAACGTTCTCAGTTTGGTACAGCGATCACAACGCTGCGTCCAACATTTTCTGCACAGAGTTATGCACAGGTAACGGCGACGATTCGCAGCACTGATAGCTTGCGAGGCTGTGGATGAAGCTGTGGATAATCGTTCGGCAGTATTTATTTAGGCCGAACCGCCGAATGCCGGCTCTTGCTGGGTCGAGCAATGAATAGTGCCGAGCCCGAGCACGAAGTCGGTGGAATGAATTCCTTTCACCGGTCGGTCACCGAAAAGCTCGGTAAGAATACCGAGCGCGATCCGATCGTTGACGTCGTTGAAGGTCGGCACCAGGACGGCGGCGTTGCCGACAAAAAAGTTGGCATAGCTCGCAGGTAGGCGCTGACCGTCGAAGACGATGGGGGCCGGCATCGGCAGCGGGATCACCTCGAGCTTGCGGCCACGCGCGTCGCGAGCGCCGTTCAGTCGTTCGCGTGCCTCGCCGAGCAGGCGAAAGTTGGGATCTTTGCGGTTTGTTTCGACCGCGATCACGACCTTGCCGGGAGCGACGAAGCGGGCGAAGTCGTCGACGTGCCCGCCGGTGTCGTCACCGACGATGCCGCGACCGAGCCAGATGACTTTTTCGGCGCCAAGATAGTCGCGCAGGACTTCCTCGCTGAGCGCGCGTCCGAGCTCGGGGTTTCGCGCCTGTTTCCCGTCGAGCAGGCACTCTTCGGTAGCCAGCAGCGTGCCCTGGCCGTCCACGTCGATCGCACCGCCTTCCAGCACGAAACGGTGCGATTTCCGGCCGAGCGTGAGGATGGGATCGAAACGAGGCAGACCCAGCGTGGCCGCAATCTCGGGGCCCAGCGCGTCGTCTTTCTTGTGGTTCTTGTAGCGAGCCCAGCCGTTGAAGCGCCAGTTAACGGCCGCCAGAGCGCCGCGTTTCTTGCGCCCTTCAGCGGGGCGGGTGACGAACGTCGGCACGGAGTCGCGGGTCCAGGAGCGATCGGTGTCGAAGCGATGGAAATCGACGGTCGCGAGCGACACGCCCGAGCTCTTGAGTGCAGCGCGCGCTGTCCGCTCGTCGGCGGCGCTCTTCACGATCAAGCGAATGCGTTCGCCCTCCTGTAGCGCCTTGGCGATCTCGCAAAAGACCCAGGGCACGGCTCCGAATTTCCCGGGCCAGTCACTCTGCTCGTGCGGCCAGGAAAGCCACGTCGCGCGATGCGGCTCCCACTCGGCCGGCATGCGAAAGCCGAGCGCGGCGGGCGTGCTCTCTTCCGACACCACTTTCTTCTTGGCCATGGCGCCGCCTCAACCGTCGAGCAAGCGCGCCGTGATCGGAGCGTAGGCGTCGATACGCCGGTCGCGCAGGAACGGCCAGTTGCGCCGCACCTCTTCTTGCCGCGCGAGGTCACACTCGACGACGAGCACCTCTTCGCCCTCAGCGGCCTCCGCCAGCACCACGCCGAAAGGATCGGCCACGAAGGAGCGACCCCAAAAATCCAGACCGCCGTCGCTCGGGCCTTCGTGGCCCACGCGATTCACCGCGACCACGAACACGCCGTTGGCGATGGCGTGTGCGCGCTGGATCGTCTGCCAGGCAGAGAGCTGCGCGGCGCCGTACTTTGCCTTCTCGGCCGGGTGCCAGCCGATGGCCGTTGGATAGAACAAGATCTGCGCGCCGCGCAGCGCCGTGAGACGCGCAGCCTCCGGGTACCACTGGTCCCAGCAGATGAGCGGACCCACGGTCGCTTCCGGCACCTGCACGGCGACGAAGCCGAGATCGCCCGGCGTGAAGTAGTACTTTTCGTAGAACAGCGGATCGTCGGGGATGTGCATCTTGCGATACATCCCGAGCGCCTTGCCGTCGGGCCCGTGCACCACGATGCTGTTGTGATACACGCCGGCCGCGCGCTTCTCGAAGACGGGCGTGATGATGGTGGTCTTGGTCTCGAGCGCGACTCGAGCGATCGCCTCGCTGGTGGGCCCGGGGATGGGCTCGGCCAGGTCGAATAGAGCGCTATCCTCGACCTGGCAGAAGTACTGCGACGCGAAGAGCTCCTGCAGACAGATGATCTTCGCGCCACGCCGCGCAGCGTCACGAATGAGCTCCGTGGTTCTGGCCACGTTCTGCTGCTTGTCGAGCGAAGCCGTCGTCTGAACCAGACCGACCTTGACCTGCCGGGACTGCATGGGCCGGCGAACCTAGTCCGAGCGGCGGGGGCGCGCTAGGCGGTAGGGCCGGGTTGCCCACTGATACGGGTACCCTGCATCACTGCATCACTCGTGGCCCCAGGGCTGCCCCTCCGGCCGTCGGCTTTTCAGGGTGATTGGGCCGGCCCATGCAGTCCCGGCAGGTCAAGGTCGGTCTGGTTCAGACGACGGCTTCGCTCGACAAGCAGCAGAACGTGGCCAGAACCA
>DATLIL010001025.1:0-1821 GCA_035539475.1 Polyangiaceae bacterium | reverse complement strand
GTCCCGGCCATGCCCTGGCCCATCGCCGCCCCCATGCCGACGGCTTCGCTGCCACCGCTACCGTCCGGCGCTCCGCCGCTGCCGGACGTCGCCGGGTCGGGCTTGCCGGGACCGTCGGGCGTCTCCGACCCGCACTGGGCGAGCAAAAGCGGTGTGGCAAACAGCCCGAGCCGCAAGTAGGCGGAGAGCTTGGAGAGCAGAAGCGAACCCCTAGGTTTGACTGAGTTCATGGCAGCCGCGCGATCCCTGGATCGCACATGCTACGGACCCTCACCCCGGGAGTAAAGTGCAGCCCTCAGTCGCGGCATCGCGCTTTGCGCGCGAAGAATTACTAGAAGCTGCCCGTGAGAAACACACCGCCACCGCGACGCGCGACCAGCGGCTCGATGCGCATCGCGCTGGCCTTCTCGGTCGGCCGTGTGAAGTACAGGACCGCGGTAATGCCGCCCGCGACGATCGCACCGCCGAACAGCGCATCTGCGACGAGGTTGAGGGTCTTGCCGGAGTCTCGCAGCTCTTCGGCTTCGGTGACGTCGTCGTTCGTCTTCAAGTTTGCGTTCTTCGTCTCGAAGTCGGAGTGCTTGCCCTTGGCCATGACGGCGACGACGGCACCACCAGCGGCGAGCGCCCCCGTGGCCGCGAGCCCCACGTAGACCGATGTAGGCACGGGGCGGCTCGACTCGTCGGCGACGGGCGGCGGCGTCGTGCTGGTGACGACGGGAGCAGGCACCGGCGCCGCGGCGCTCGGCTTCTTGAGCTCGAACGCGTGCGACACCTGCTGCCGCGGGTCCAGATCGACCTCCCACACGGCTTCTTCGTAGCCGTCGAGACGCACGGTGATGCGGTGGTGACCGGCGCGTACGCCGACGTCGAGCGTACCGTTGGGCGCGCTGTAACGCGTCGTGACGGGCGAGCCCGTAGGAGGCATGCGCTGATCGACGATGCTGGCGCCCGGCGGCGTGACCGTGAGCTTCAGCTGCACGACGCTCGACTCGAGCGTCGCCAAATCGCGCTCGAATTGCTGGCGTTCCGCGCCGTCGACGTTGCTGCCGCCTTCGGCCAAGTACTTGCGGAAGGCGTCGATGGCCTCACCATCACGCTCGAGGCGCAGGGCCGCGATGCCCAAGTTGCCGAGGATCTTCCACGAGGGCGAGAGCTCGTACGCGCGCCGGAACTCGCGGTACGCCTCTTCGTAGCGCGCGCCGTCCGGGTCCTGCATGAAGCTGACACCGGCCGAGAAGTGCGAGCGCGCCTCGTCGGTGATGACCACCTCTTGCGCCTGCACGGAGAACGATAGGGCCAGAGCCGAGCACAAGGAGCCCAAGAACAGGAGGCGCTTCATCACAATTGAGCAAGAAAATCCCGCCCGGCCTCGGAACGCAAGACGATTTTCCGGCCCTCGGGGCGAGCGCTACTTTACGGGTAGGCGATCGCTGATGCGCAGCAGGATGCGCTCGATCTTGCTCACGAGATCGTTTGCCGGCCCCTTCTCGAAGAAGTCTTCGGCGCCCAGGTCGAGCGCGATGGCTCGGTCGGAGTCGGGGTAACGCCCGGTCCACAGCAAGACCGGGATGTTCATGGTCTTCGGATCCTTCTTGAGCGCCGCCAAGAGGTCGCGACCGTCGGCGTCTGGCAAGGCCACGTCCAGCACGATCAGATCGGGCCGTTTGCGCGAGAGCGCGGCGCGCATTTCCGCGCCCGTCAACGCCTGTGCCACCGCGAAGCCCTCGCCCTCGAGCGCGATCTTCACGAGCTCCTGGAGCAGCTCGTCGTCGTCCACGACGAGGATGAGGGCGCCTTGATTCATCGCACCTCAAATAC
>DATLIL010001024.1:0-4331 GCA_035539475.1 Polyangiaceae bacterium | reverse complement strand
CTGATACAGGGCTTGCGCCGCGGTGTTGTCTTCACCCGTGTACAGCACCAGCCGTGACAATCCCAGGCGCTCGCGAGAGTCGCGCATGAGCTCGAGGAGTACCGCGCGCGAGATGCCGCGGCGGCGGTGTTCCGGAGCGGTGTAGACGGCGCCGATGCGGCCGCTACCGCGGAAGACCAGGAGCACCGCAGTGGACACGATCTCGCTGCCGGCCAGCCCCGCCCACTGCACCCCCGCCGCGCAGCCGCCATCGAAGCCGGCGCGACGCTGCTCGACGTTGCCCTGAAACGGCATGCCTTCTCCCTTGCAGAAGTCGTGCATCAGCGCGTCCCAGCGCTCGAAGTCCTGCGGCGTCGTGAGCCGGACCTCGTGAGCGGCTGCGGGCAACGGCCGGTCGAGCGTGACGGCGTACAGGATCTCCCTCGAGGCAAAGCCGGGACGAAAGTCCGGCCGCGCGCAGAGCTCCTTCCAGGCGGACTCCGCGCCAGTGAACTCACCGATGACTCCATTGAACGGCAATCCGTCTTCGGCGCAGGCGGCCAGGATGCGCGCGCTCAGATCGCGGCGCCCGCCGCACTGGACGAGCAGGTTGCCCCGCCGCGTCAGGCAGAAGACCGCAACCACGGCGCCGTTTTCGACGACGGCCCGGAAGTTCCCGGAGTTCATGTGCGCACCGAGCCGCGGTCCGTGCTCAGCGAGGTTACCCAGGAGAATGAGCGAGCTGTCCAGGTCGCGCTCCAGGAATTGCCTGGTTGCGGCGGCGTTGGCATCGTCGAGCGCGACGATCACGGCTTCGTTCAATAGAGGATCCATCGGTAACGACATTTCTGGCGATCGCCCTCGAGGTACATGTCGCTCTCGGGCGGCAGGTCCACGACCTCGACCAGAGTGGCACCCGCGTACTCACACGTCCTGCGCGACGCCCAGTTGTCGGGGTTGCAGGTGATCCACAGCGTGTCCAAGCCGAAGGCTGCCGCCAGCGGCGCGAGCGCTCGGCAGGCTTTGCCGGCAAAGTGGCGGCCGCGGTGAGGTGGTTCGACGCCGTAGCCGATGTGCCCTCCATAGAGCACGAGGCTCGTCGTGTAACCGAGCCTGAGATCGATCGTGCCCACACGCTCCGAGCCAGCGTGAATGGCGTAGTGCAGCGCTCGTAGCCAGTTCTTGGCGGGCTCCGCCGGCGCGTCGCGCTCGAGGTGGAGAACGACGTCGTCGAAGCGGAGCTCGCTGAACTGGGAGATCGTCACTGCTTTCATGATCAATCCACGAAGGCCCACAGCAGGCGCTTGCTCTTCGGATCCAGCTTGTCCGGGTCCGTGACGCGGTAGAGGTCGCCGTAGACGTCCTCGACCACGAGCCCGCCGGAGTCGAGCTCTCGCGGCCAGCCGTCGAGCGGCGTCTGGAACGTGCGCGGACCGTGAGCGGTCTCGACGCGCCAGGAGCGGAGCTCGAAGTCCTCCTCGACGGCGAGGATGCGCGCGATCTCGAGCACGAAGCTCGAGCGCGCCAGCGTGGCGTCCACGGCGAGGCGTGAGGCCGCGTCGAGCTCGGCCGCATCGCTGACGAAGGCCTGCTCCTCACCTTCGGCGTTACGCAGCGAGAGGTAACGCCGGGGTGAGGTCCAGGGGAAACAGCGCACGATCTCGACGGCGACGTCGCCCTCGGCGCGCACGAGCCAGAGCTTGCCGTCGACCCGGCGCTCGAGGGCGACGCGTCTTGGGCCGGGTTCGGCGTCAGCCGGGACCCGGGTCTCCGAGTCCCGTGTCTGACGCTGGCTGTCTATGTTTTCTGAAGGATCAGGCTGCATGGTGAAGCTCCTGCTGCAAGGTGAAGAGTTTTCGGTAAGTGCCGTCGGGCTTGGCGAGCAGCTCGCTGTGGGTACCGACCTCCGCCAGCTTGCCGTTTTCGATCACGAACAGGCGTGAGGCGCGGCTCAGCGTGGAGAGCCGGTGCGCGATGGCGAACACGGTGCGGCCCGCCACCAGCCGGTCGAGCGCGTCCTGGATCTTGCGCTCCGTTTCGGTGTCGACCGCGCTCGTGGCCTCGTCGAGGATCAGGATGCGCGGGTTACGCAGCACTGCTCGCGCGATGCTGATGCGCTGGCGTTCACCGCCGGATAGGGTGTGGCCGCGCTCACCAACGATGGTGTCGTAGCCGAGCGGCAGTTTGCACACGAAGTCGTGGGCGTTGGCCGCGCGCGCCGCGTCGAGCACCTGTTCGAGCGTGGCGTCGGGCATGCCGTAGCGGATGTTCTCCAGGATGCTGCCGTGAAAGAGGTACGGGTCCTGCAGCACGATGCCGACCTGGCTGCGGTAGGTACCGCTGTCGAGCGCGCGCACGTCCACGCCGTCCACCAGGATCTGCCCGCCCGTCACGTCGTAGAAGCGCGTGAGCAGGTTGATCAGCGTCGTTTTGCCGCCGCCGGAGGGGCCCACCAGACCGATCAGCTCGCCCGCCTTCACCTCGAACGACATGCCGCGGATGACCTGGCGCACGCCGTCGTAGCCGAAGGTGACGTCCTTGAACTCGACGGCGCCGCGCAGGTTCTCGAGCTTCACCGGCTCGGCGTGATCGCGCACCTCCGGTTCCGTATCCAGGACCTCGAACACGCGGTGCGCCGAGGTCGTGGCGCGGTGCAAGATGCGCGCGACCTGCCCCACCGTCTCGATCGGCTGCACGAACATGGTCATGTACAGCAAGAAGGAGACGAAGGTGCCCGTGGTCAGCGGAGGCCCGAGCACGGAGTCGTCGCGCAAGAGCCGCGGTAAAGCCGTGGTCCAGACCATGATGATCATGAGCTGCACGCCGAACATCAGTCGCGGCCAGAAGCCCGTCCACTCGGCGTGGATGCGATTGAACTCACCCACGACGTCGTCGTTGCGCTCCTTGAAGCGACGTTTCTCGCGCCGCTCCTGGTTGAAGGCCTTGACCACGCGCATGCCCGGGATGGTGTCGGACAGCACGTCGGTCAGGCGCGACCACTTGCGCCAGGCGCGCAAGAAGAGCTCCTCCATGTTCTGGCCGTTCTTGTAGATGGCGAAGCAGAGCAGCGGCACGGGCACGGTGATGACGAGCCCCAGACGCCAGTCGAGCCAGATCAAGATCGTGCCGAGGCCGGCCAGCATCACCACCGAGAGCGACACCTCCACCACACCGAAGGCGAGAAACTCCCACAGCCGGTCGGTGTCGGAGCTGACCCTCGTGATCAGGCTGCCCGTCTTTTTTCGCGAGAAGAAGCTCATGCTGAGCTTGTGCAGGTGGTCGTAGACCTCGTCGCGAAGGTCGCGGGCGACGAGCTCACCGAGCTCCGCCATCAGGCGCAACCGCACCCAGACGCACAGCTGGCGCAGCACGTAAACCACGGCGATCGCGGCCACGGACAGCCAGGCGATGGTCGACATGGCGTCGCCCGTGACGACGCCGCGCTCGACCGGGCCGATCACGCGATCGACCAGGTGCCCGGTGACGAACGGTGGCGCCATCGAGAGCACGGTGATGCCGAAAGCGGCGCTGGTGCCCAGCAATACGCGGCGTTTGTACGGCTTCAGGTACGACAGCAGGCGCCACACCACGGCGAGCTTGTTCGGAACCACCAGCGCCTGAGCCTCGCGCACCGGGTCGAGCACGCTCTCGGCGTAGAGCGCGTCGGCGTCCTTGAGCGCCACCGTGCGCCCCTCGAGCGCTTGCTCGAGGACGAAGGCGAGGCCCTCCATGCTGCGCTTCTGCCGTTGCGTGAAGTAGAGCTCGCACAGCGGCTCTTTTCCGGCGGGGCCGTGCACGCGCAGGACGCGACAGGAGAGCCCCGGCTCGATGCCGACACCCGTGATGCTCGCTCGAGCGAACGTCGTGAGTCGCCCTTCGCCGACCACCGCAGCGTGCTCTCTACCGAGCACCAGCCAGGTGTCGCGAAAGCACAGCTCCGCGTCGAGATCGGCAAGCGCGTACGCCAGCACCGGCTCACCGCCAAAAGCTGTTTCGACCTGCTTTTTCAGCGCGATCGGCAGCTTGGAAGCTTGTCCGAGGTAGCGCTCGAAGAGCTCGGCGTCGGAGAGCTTATTGTGAGTCGACATGCTGGAAATCCTCTTCATCGTCAGCCCACCTGGTCACGAGGACCGGAGGCTGGCGGCGGGATTCCAGCCTCTACGGTTTGAGTCGCGCGACGGAACGAGAAATGCGCGGCAGCGCCATCAGCTGCGGCTTCTTCGCCGCTGCGCGCTGCGACTGAATCGCATGCGCCCAGTGGCGGTAGCCGCGCCAATTGGCGCTATGTACGGTGGTGCCGCTCATGCCGCGTTGCCTTCCGGGACCCTTCCCGAGTGGGACTGAGAGAGCTA
>DATLIL010001023.1:0-24817 GCA_035539475.1 Polyangiaceae bacterium | reverse complement strand
CGAGCCGCAGACTGCTCGAAGCCGCTAGCAGGCAGGGCAACGAGTTACCCTGTTCGCGGATCCGCAGCCGCTGGGTGCCGACGGCGACGGCCGACAGCTTCACGCTGCCCGCGATCACCTACGCATTCGAGCCCGTTCGCGACCCCATGGTCATCCTCGACGGCATCAACCTCGTCAATTCCAACGGCGGCGGGCCGACCCACGAGGGCGGCATGAACACGCTGCTCACCGGCAGCCCGGTAGACGGGTTTCGCGAGGGTGGTGGACCGAACGACTGGAGAAACACGGCGCCGTCCATCGATCAGATCCTGCTTGCCGAGTCGGCGATGCTCGGCAGCCATTCACCGCTCTACGTCGCGGCCGACGGGCGCGTCGACAATTCGCAGCCCCAGGTCGCCAACCGCGCTCTCGCCTACACGGGCCCGGATCAGCCGATCTACCCGGAGCTCAAACCGACCCTGGTCTACGCGCGCCTGTTCTCCGGTCTGATGCCCGGCGGCAGCACCGCTGACAACGAGCACGCGCTTTTGCTCGCACGTCAGCGCAAACAGAGCGTGCTCGACTTCATGAAGGACGATCTGAACGCGCTCCATGCTCAGACTCCGCTCGCCTCCCGGCCGCAGCTCGACCAGCACCTCGTCGTGATCCGTGAGCTCGAGCAGATGCTGGACGCTCCGGTCGCAAATGCGGATCAGTGCAGCGTGCCGAGCGAGCCGGCCGTGGTCGAGCCCAACCTGGATGAAAACCTACCTGCCCTGGGCGAGCAGCATCTGGCGCTGATTCAAGCGGCGTTTGCTTGTGACCTGACGCGCGTCGCGTACTTCATGTGGAGTGCCGCGGCGAGCGGCGCCAAGTGGGAGAACCTTTACCCGGGGATGCGAGCCGTGAACCATCACGCCGCGAGCCACGAGGATCTGAGCGCTGCGGAGGTGATGGACGTCCTTGGCGCCATCGACCATTTTTACGCCGAAAAGACAGCGGCGTTCTTGAGCTCGCTCGCCAGCACGCCCGAAGGCGCGAACGGCACGTTGCTCGACAACACGCTGGTCGTTTACACGAGCGAAGTCGCCGACGGCACGCACTCGTACACGAACCTGCCGCTAGCGCTCTTCGGGGGACCTGGCGTCGGGCTCGAGGGCGGGCGCTTTCTGGAAGTCGGGGGGCGCTCGATGAACGACCTCTGGCTCGCCATCCTGAACCAGTTCGGCGTGCAGAGGACGTCGTTGGGTGCGCCCGAGCAAACCTCTGGTCTCTTACAAGGCGTGTTTTCTTGAACGGTCGCGCTCGCGACCTACTTTTGCATCCAGCGAAAAGCGATCACGTCGTCGTGTCCCGTCTCCCAATCGCGCACGTGAACGCTCCCGGTGCCGTAGACGACGCCGGATAGACCCGCAAAGAGCTGCTTCGGATAACCAGTCCCTGCGGGACCAAGAGTCACTCTGTCGAGCTCCCGGCCCGAAGGGTCGTACTTGACGATGTAGGCGTCCAGCAGCGGATCCGTGACTTTTTTTCGCTGCGGCTCTCCGCCAAGGTAGACGTTGCCGTGTGTGTCGAGGGTGGTAGCCGACACGCCGAGCTCCCTTGCTCCGATTTCGCGCGACCACAGCTGCTTGCCTTCAGCGTCGAACTTTTGCAGGAAGCGGTCCGCACCCGACTCCGATTCCGACTGCGACGTCCTCCAGAGCACGAAAACGTTCTCGTCGGCGTCCGTGGTCACCACCTGGCCCATGTCGGTGCCGCTGCTGCCGAACTGCCGCGTCCATAGTTCCCGTCCCGAGGGGTCGTACTTCCGGACGAAGGCGTCGAAGTCGCCCGCGCTGGTCTGGCCCGGTAGGGCACCTTGAGCGTCGCCCGTCAGCAGGATGTTTCCACGTTGCGTTGCGTGGACGTGCCGGATGTCGTCGAAGCCGAATGCTCCAAAGTGGCGCGTCCAGCGTTCGCGCCCCGCCCCGTCGTACTTGGCCACGAACGCATCCTCGAGAGGATCCTGGTTTTGATCCCTTCCCGCGATCACCAGCTCACCCTGCGGGTCGACGGCGGACGTCTCGATCAACTCGTAACCGGCGTTTTCGGACCCGAATTCATGCGACCAGATCACGTTCCCGGAGCGGTCGTACTTTCGTATGAGAAAGTCGCTGGGGCCCTTGTCGGGGGGACGCAAGGTATACGCGGGCACGTAGAGGTTGCCCTCGTTGTCCGCGGCCGCCGTCATGACGTAGTCAGTGCGCGGTGTTCCAAACTGACGTGTCCACTGCTCGTTGCCGGAGCAGTCATACTTGCGGACGAAGATATCGGTGTCCTGGCCTGGTTGGTCCGATAACGCGCCATCCGTCGGGCCGACGACGTACATGCTGCCGTCCGACGTGACCGCCACGGCGTTTCCCCTGTCGTCACTGGGGCTACCGAACTGCCGCCTCCATGACCTGCCGTCGCAGGCAGCCTTCTCGGCCGGAGCTTGCGCAGTTCGTTCAGATCGAGCGACTGTAGACGCCGGTGTACGGGTGGACGGCGCGCTCTCTCGCGGCGGGACACTGCATGCCGCGCACGTTGCGACGACCATGCCGAGCGCATTCGTTGTCGGCCACTTGACCATGCGCGCTTGTAACTGCGCACGCGGAGCATCCGCAAGCGCAGTTCTCGATTGTTTCCGTGCTCAAAACTTGGAATCGTCCCCGAGCCGGTCCGCGTAGGTGTCGGAGCTCGACTCGGGGATCTCCCAGGCGCCCACGGTCTTGACGTAAAAGGGGACGGGCCCTGCAGCTCCGATGATCGCGTAGGCAAAGCCCTTGTCACGGAGCCCATGTAGCGATGCCATGAGCAGGGCGGTGCCGACGCCTTGCTTGCGCTGGTCGGGATCGACGCCGGTTGGTCCGAAAAAGCCCCTGGCCGTCGCATCGTAACAGGCAAAGCCCACGATCTTCGCGTCACGAGTGGCGAGAAAGCAGCCTACCGGTTGATGGCTGAGGGCGACGACTGCTTCGTCTGCCCAGCGTTCCGGGAAGTGCCTCAGGATGAAGCGTCGCACGGCCGACAGTTCGTACGGTCGCGCTCGTCGCAGCAAGATCCCTTGCCGCATGAGGACTTCGTGCAGAGGCGCGAGCGGTGGGAGCCGGCTGAGTGGAACCAGTAGGTCTCGCAAGATCCGAGGTGAGTGCTTGTCTTCAGCCATGATGTTCAGAAAAAGGTTGGGGTCGGGTCACGCTGGCGTCGGTCGGGCTAGCAGCAGCCGAACATCGTCTCGTCGAACGGTTTCGCAGGTGGCGCCCTGTGCCAGCAATTCGTCGTGAATCGTCTCGATCGTGGCCCAGCCCCAGCCCGTGTTGTCGCCGTTGCGGTCGCTCCTGACCGGCGCGTTACCGTCGCCCAGCGCGAGGCACAATTCGTCGCCGACACGTAGCGCCTCTCGTAAGATCGCGCCGCGCAGCCAGCCGGGAAAAGCGCGGATCAGGTCGTGTACGACGACTCGGTCGAAATGGCCGTCCTCGACCAGTAGCGCGGAGCCGAGGCCAACCTCGACGCGGGAGACCGAGTGCTCCGCGGCGAGCGCGTCCCGTTCGAGCGCGCTGTGGACCAGGGTCAAATGGGGATTGAGTGCACGCTGAACGCGCCCGCTCGGGGGGAATAGCGCCAGCGTGCGCAGGTCTTGCTGCCCGAGCGCCCCAAGTGCGCCGAGCAAGCCAGCTGCAGGGGGCACGACGTATTCGCGCGCCAGCTGGTCCAGGCGCATGGCGAAAACGTTGACGCTCACGCCGGTCAAATGACGCAAGAGCTCGCTCTCGCGGCTCGGGTGCAACTCCTGGAGCAGACGGCGGTTGTCCTGACCCGGGAGCCCTTCTCGCGGAGCCGCGCGCTCCGAACGAGCGTCAGGGCGCTGGTGAGGGATGCGCACGGCGAAGGTGTCGAGCGCTCGACAGCCCAGACCGAGTTGCAGCGCGCGTAGCGTGAACTCGACGTCCTCGCCGCCCCAGAGGCGAAATTTGGTGTCGAAGCCGTTCATCTGCCGGGCCGCGTCCGCCGGAATCGCGAGTGCACCGGTCCAACCCAGGGTCCAAGGCGCGGGCAGACGACTCAAGTCGCCCCGGCACAGACGAAACAAGCCGCGCCTCGTGTCGTTCCACTCTTCCGGAATGGTCGTGGGATCGTCCAGCCACTGCGACAGGCGCGCTGCGTCCCAGTCCCCGAGCATCGCCACGCCGTAGATCTCGCACAGCAGGACGTCCCGAGGGTAGCGCGTCGAAGCCTCGCTGAAGCGCTCGAGGAATCCGTCGCCGGCACAAACTCCGGCATCGACGAAGACGATCGTGCGACCGCGCGCCCGCTCGATGCCGAGATTGCGGGCGGTCGATCGTCCCGACGCACCGTCGCGCGGGCGATGAACGAAGCTGACGCAGGCGAACTCTTGCGTCAACCGTGTGCCGGCGAGCTGCGTCGGTACGTCTGAGCCGTCGTCGACGATGATCACCTCGGCCTGAACGCGCTCGGCTTGCTCTGCCAGTCGCTTCACACAAAGGGTGAGTGGCTCCGGCATGTCGTACACCGGAACGACGACCGATATTTGCGGACGTTCGCTGCTCGTCATTGATCCCAGACCATCTTTCGGAACATTGCCCAAGACACGCGCCCTTTGTGTGGCACAGGCGTTTGCACGTACCTGTCGGAGTAGAGGAGTGCGCACAGATCGTCGAGATCGGGGCCATCGTCGAGGGCGATCGCAAAACGCTGCTCGGACTCGACGCGCACGATTCGCCCAGAGAAGCTCTTGCCGTGCCATTCGATGCGCAGCGAGTCGTCGACTCCGACGCCAGCAGGCAGCGCTGCTTGCACCAACAGCCCGCCCAGCGAAACGTTCTCGCTCGCTCCAGCAAACGCGACGCCGCGGCAATGAAGCCGCAGCACTTCACGAGCCGGGAAGCGACTTTCAGCGCGCCGCTGCGGAGGCTCGATGCAGAAGGCCGCAGCCAGGATCAAGCTCGATAGCGCGTAGAGAGACCAGAGGTAGGCGCCGAGCGTCGCGCGCGGCGCGAAGGGGTAGAAGGTGCCGTAAGCCATGCCTGCGAGCAGCGGCACAATCATGAAGAGCAGCCGCGTGAGCACACCCCAATGCACCGTGTAACCCTCTTTCAGCACGTTCTTGTCCGTCACGTCGAACTTGAAGTTCTTCGATTGCAAGAGCCCGCGGGTCATCGCTCGCAAGAGCGCGCCGGCGGAAACCCACAGCCGCGCATCGCTAAGGACCGGTAGCTCCGTTCCTCCGCTCAGCCACAGCACACCCAACGTGTTGATCACGAATACGGGAATGAAGTAGGCGATGAATCCGTCCGGGTCGGCCGGTAGCGGCAACGCCTCGTAGCCGAGGAACCAGTAGGCGCAGAGCGCGTAGTGCATGAAGATACGCGCCAGTATCGAGAGCGGCGAATAGAACGGCGCTTCCGCCCCTCGAATCCTCTGCCGCAGCGGCTTGGGGCTAGTCGAAAACGGGCCCCACGGTGAAAAGAGGTTCTGGTAGACACCCAGGCACCAGCGAAAGCGTTGGGTCAAGAACTCTGCTAGCCCCTCGGCGAGAATGCCGAAGGTAAGACCGTCCGCTAGATAGACCGTGCGGTGACCTTTGCTGCGCAGCGCCATGGTCGCGAGCTGATCCTCCGCCAATGACTGCGTTGGGAATCCTCCAATTTCCAGGAAGGGTCGTGTCCGACCCAGAAACGACGTCCCGCAGCAATGCGCGCTGCCAAAGGCGTCCTTCGCCGGCAGCATCACCTCGAAGCCGAAGCGCAGCCAGTCCGGCAGGAAACGACCGGCGCGAAGTCCGTACTGAAACATGTCTTCGTTGTAATAGACCTGCTTGGTCTGCACGACCGCTACCAAGGGATCGTGCATCAGGCTGAGCGACCGCGTGATGAAGCTTCTGCCTGACACGAAGTCGCAGTCCACGACGGCAAAGAAGACGGAGGGCTCTGGCAGCTCGCTCAGAGTCTTCAAGGCATTGTTCAGGTTCCCGGCCTTGTAGCCCTGGTTGTCCTTGCGCGTCAGGTAACGGGCACCACGACTCTCGGCCATCTCCTTGAGCCAAGGTCTACGGCCGTCGTCCAGAACCCAGACCCTGGTGTTCGAGTAGTCTTGCCTCATGGCACCGACGATCGCGCGGCGCAGGACTTCCGGGCTCTCGTTGTAGGTCGGGATCAGGAGATCGACGAACGGAGGGTCCGCCTTGAACCAGCCGGCATGCGCGTCGGCATCGGCGCGGCGATCGCTATGGTGAGAAAAGAATTTGAAATCACGCATCGTGCGCGAGATGCCCCAGAACTCGAAGGCCAGGAAGGCATCGATCAGCAGCGTGCGTGCACTCCAGTGCAGCGCTGCGGCGCCCTCGAGACGCCAGAGCAGGTAGCGCACGGCCAGCAAACAGAACGCGAGCGCTACGACCTTGCGCGCACGCGTGTCCGTGCTTGGCCACCACGGTAGTACCGCGAAGCAGACTCCGAAGGTGAACAGCACGACAACCATGGCTGGTGACGCTCGTGTGCGGACCCACTCAATCGAACTCGACCGTGCCGGACTGTCCGATCGTACAGCTGTCGTGTTTTTGACTTGGTCGGTCCGTCAGCGCGACGATGACGAGGTACGGCTCCTCCTCGAGTGGGCGCGGCGCGACCGCTGGGTCGAGCAGACCAGGCGCTAGCAGCGTACCTGGAGGTTGGGTGGTCGCGCCGACGAGCTGAACGACCTTGCCCGTCAGAGTGTCGCCCCCTTTCTGAAACTTGAAGCGCGCCGGAGTGAAGAGCCTCAGACCGTCGAAGACCCGCTCCGAGACCATGGCCACGGCGAAGACGTTTTCGCAATCGACGAGCGATACCAGATTGGCTCCCGCCTCGACGAACGTGTCCGCAGCCGTCCGCACCTGCCAGACGCGCCCCTTGCGCGGTACGCTCAACGTCGCTTCGGAGATCTCCTCGTGGCGCGCCTTCGCTTCGGCGAGCTGTGTCGCGAGGAGGTCTCGCAGCCGCTGACGCTCGGCCAGCTGTCGATCCCATGCCGCGATCTGCAGGGAAATTTCGTCTGCTCTCTGCGCAGAATAGGGACGATCGAGCCCAGAAACACCGACGTTGAGCCCGTCGCGCACGGCGCGGAGCTCCTGCTCCGACCGGGTGACGGCTTGCCGCGCGGCTTCGAGCTCCTTCTGGGCAACGATCGCGTCGCGGGAGGCTCGCTCCTGTGCCTCGGCCGGTGCCAACCCCGCCGCGGACAGGGCAGCATTCCGCTCCAGTTGACCGGACGCTTCGCTTGCACGCGCTTCGTGCGCGGCCAGGTAGGCCTGTGCTTGTGAGAGAGCGCTGCGGAAACGGGCGACCTGCAGACGTTTGTCCGATTCACTGCCGCGCACGAGTCCCTGTCGAAAGTCCTTGAGGCGCTCGACCATGGGGCCGAGCGACGTCAACTCGGAATCGACGGCATCGAGCTGAGCGCGTAGCTCACGGACGGCCGTGTCGTCCGCCCAATGATTCCGAACCTTGCCGATGGGCTGCCCTGCCGCCAGCACGTCTCCGAGAGAGAGGTGGGGACCGTCGAACATGCCCGCAATCGGCGCACGCACGGTGCTGATCGTTCCGCCGAGCACCGCTTCTGTGCTGGTGGCAATCACGAAGCGCGTGACGAACATCCAGCCGGCTGACCCAAGCGCGCAGATGCCGATCAGACTCTTGATCAAGCGAGGGCCGTGAGCACGGATGAGCTCGACGACGGAAGTCTGCGACGTGTGTCGTGCCGGCTCGGGAACACCCACTCCCGGCAGCATGGCTTTTGACTCGGTCATGCTCGTACCCGCCCGGCTTCGAGTGGATTCACACCATTTTCATCTACGCCCCTGGCGGCTCGCTGATCGCCGCTGGAATCCACGAAATATGCCCGCTCCATGTAGCACCGCACTCCAGCCATCCCTGCACCGCTGGTGCACGTAGCATTCGATATGACGACCGGTCAAGCATCCGCGCGACCTCGACAGATCGACACGCCGTCCGTCCGGACAGCGATGTTCGAAGAAAGTTTGGGCTCAAACGTTGTTCAGATCGGAGTCAGTGATGCAGAAAGAACATCCTTTGTGAATAAAACATCCATTGCCAGAGCTCGTGAGCAAGTGTACTAGGTAGGCGGTTGGCATGGGACGCCCAGCCGGGTGCTGGGCGGTACGAAGGATGGTGGAGTGGCAAAGCCGTTAATGGCTGGTCTACGGACCGTGGTGGTTGGCAGCGGATTCGCTTCGCAGCACGTGGAGTGGCTGCATGCCAGCGAGCATGCGCGCGTCACGGAGCTGGTCTTCTCTAGCAATGCTGAGCGGGCAAACGCCGTCGCGGCCAAGCACGGTGTCCCCTCGGTTTCACGCGAGCTGAGTTGCATCACGAAGTCGGACGTCGATCTCGTCGTCGTGGTCAGTCCGCCGTCGCATCACGCAGCCGCAGTCAGAACGGCGCTCGAGGCCGGGAAGCTCGTCGTGTGCGACAAACCTCTCGCTACCAACGCTGCCGAAGCCCGGGCGCTGGCGCGGCTCGCCGCCGAGCGGGGCTTACCTGGCATGACGTTCTTTCAGTGGCGGTCTTTTGCCCCGTTCCGCGAGCTGCGGCGCCTACTACGGGAAGAATCCTGGGGCGCGCTGCATTACATCCATGCCGACTTCAGGCACGATTTCCTGGCGGGCAAGGAGACGGCGTGGCCCTGGCGACACCGCTGGCTCGAGGCCAGCGCCGGGGCGTTCGCGGATATGGGTGTTCACTTGATCGACCTGCTCCCCTGGCTGCTCGGAAAGAAGATCACCGTCGAACGGTCGGTTGGCCGCATCGAGCACAGCACTCGTTGGCACGGTAGTACACCGATCCGCTGCGAAACGGATGACAGCGCCACTGCGCTGTTCACCTTCGAGGACACTGCCACCTGTGGGGCCATGCACGTGAGTCGTTGCTCGCAGCGTGGTCGCTTCATCAAGCTGAGCGCGTTTGCGGAGAAGGGTGAGGTCGAGCTCCACGTCGACGTCGACACGCTCCTCTGCACGTGGCGGCGCACGGGCAGCGAAGCGAAGGTCGAGCAGGGGAAGTTCGAGAACCCATATCTCGGCTTCATCCGCAGCGTCCGGGAGCGACCGTTGGACGCTGGACGGGAAACACACCCGACTCTGGAAGACGGCGCGGACGCACAACTCGTTTTGGACTCGGTTTCAGAAAGTCTCAGAAAGCAGCTAATGTCATGACTAAGCTAAAAATTGCGGTGGCAGGGGTCGGCAACAACATTTCCGCCTTGATTCAAGGCGCCCAGTTTTATGCCGAGCTTGGCAAGCAAGGCGTGCCCGAGTCGCAGTTTCCGGGTGTGCGTTGCCCGCGCATCGGTGGGCTGGGCGTCGCCGACCTGGAAGTCGTGGCTGCCTACGATGTGAACGAGCAGAAAATCGGCCTCGACGTCAACGATGCGATCCTCGTCGCTCCCAACAACTACCCGCGCCTCGACGTCACGCTCTCGCCAACCGGTGTGCGTGTCGTAAAGGGCGTGCGGCCGGATCCCACCTCCGTATCGAGCGAAGCACGACCCCTGACCGACGAGCAGCCGACCGACGACGAAGCCCGGGTGATCCGCTCGCTCCAGGCCTCTGGAGCAGAGGTGCTGCTCTACTCGCTGCCCACGGGCTTGCAGGCCGCGGTCGAGTCCTATGCAAGGTGCGCATTCTACGCGGGCGTCGCCTTCGTCAACTGCACGCCGGACGTGGTGACGGGGCACCGCGCGGTGCTGGCCGCGTTCGAAGCCGCGAACGTGCCGCTGCTGGGGGATGACCTGGCGAGCCACCTCGGCTCCTCGGTCATCCACAAGACCATCCTCGAGCTGCTCGGTCGCCGAGGAATCTCGCTGCAGAGCTCGTATCAGATCAACTTCGGTGGCAACGAAGACTTCAGGAACCTGAGAGACAACGGCGCCTCCAAGGCGAAGTCCAAGAAGAACGCCTTGCACGGCACGCAAACGGATCGCGTCGAGGTGATTCCGTCGGCCGGGTACATCGCTTCGCTGCAAGACACGAAGGTCGCCATCGTGAACGTCGAAGGCGAAGGCTGGGCCGGAACCGGCGTTTCATTGGATCTCCGGCTCCGCGTTCAGGATTCCAGCAATGCCGCTGGAGTGATCATCGACCTCGTGCGCTACGCCGGCGAGGCGCGACGCGCCGGCAAGGGCGGCTTCGTAGAGGCTGCCGCTCCGCTCCTCAAGTCCCCGCCTCGCTTCAAGACGAACGGCGTCGATCGAAGCCAGGCCGTCGAAACGCGCGTGCAACCATGACGACCACGACGATGTCCGGAAAAGAGCACCTGAAGGCCTGCATCAAGAAGCTCGTGAGCGGCGAGATCTTGACGCGTGACGAGGCCACCCTGGCCATGGAGGCCTTCATCGCCGGCGACTTCTCGCATGCACAGCTCGGCTGCATGATGATGGGCCTGCGCATGCGCGGTGAGACCAGCGAAGAGCTGCAGGGGTTCCTGGCTCCCTACGTGTCGCGCAGCCGGCGCATCGAATTGCCGGCCGAGTTGCTCCCGATCGTGGACATGTGCGGAACGGGTGGTGACGGACCCAGCGCGTCCGTCTTCAACGTCTCGACGACAGCGATGTTCGTGGCCGTGGGCGCAGGCGTTCGTGTGTTGAAGCACGGTACGAGTGCCGTCTCCAGCGACTCTGGCAGCACCGACGTGCTCAAGCAGTTGGGCGTCCAGATGGTCAGCGATCCGGAGCAGGTCGTGGCCTGTCTGAAGGCGGCTGGCGTGGCCTACATCCACGGGCCATCGATGAACCCGGCGATGGGTAACGTGATCGGTCCAAGGCGCGAAACGGGGATGCGATCGTTCTTCAACCTGCTCGGGCCGATGTCGAACCCCGCGGCGCCCGAGCGGCAGGTCATCGGCGTCTATGATCCTCGTTATACCGAAGTCGTGGCTCGCACCTTGGCTAGCTTCGGTCGCAAGCACGTGCTCGTCGTCTGCGCGGAGGACGGCCTGGACGAGATCTCGATCACGACGAGAACGCACGTGAGCGAGCTGAAGAATGGGTCGGTGCGCAGTTACACGCTCGAACCAGAAGAGCTCGGCGTGAAGCGCGCTACGCTGGCCGAGCTGTCAGGTGGCGATCCGGCTACCAACGCCACGATCTTGAGGCGCTTGCTGAGCGGTGAACTTCGCGATGCGCGGCGGGAGCTCGTCGCCGTAAACGCCGGCGCGGCGCTGGTGGTAGCGGGCAAATGCGACACGCTACGTGAAGGCGCGGCTCTCGCCCGTGCCAGCATCGACCAAGGTGACGCGCTCGCCGCGCTGGAGCGGCTGTCCTCGTTCAAAGCGGGTGCTCAGGGCGCCAATGCCTGACGTCGCGATCACCCGGAACGAGGACAAGCTGCGGGACTTCTTCGCGAGCCTCGGGGCGGACTACATCGACTACCGCCCCCTGGCGGAGGCGACGACGCGGCAGGAAGTGGAGTTCTATCTGCGCATCCTGCCGCCGTCGCTCGTGAACCAGCCGAACAGGAGCTGCCTGGACATGTGCTGCGGCTATGGGCGCCACACTCTCGAGTTTGCTCGCCGAGGCTGGCGGGCCACGGGCGTGGACGCAACGCCAGCGCTGATCGAGCTCGCGCGCACGAGGGCCTCGAGGGAGGGCATCGCGGCAGAGTTTCTCGTGGCTGACATGCTTCAACCTCTGCCGGCCGAGGGCTTCGCCCTTGCATCCTTGCTGGGGACCTCGTTCGGCTTCTACGAAACGGAGCAGGACAACGTCCGAGCCCTCGCTGGTCTCGCGCGTTGTCTGCAATCCGGTGGTGCGCTCTTGCTCGAGCTCTTCAACCCGGCCTTCGAAGCCGTGCGCGCGCGCGGGGGCAGAACGCTCGAACATCGCCCTGCTCGAGGCGTGGTCTACAAATGGGAAGAGTACGAGAGCTTCCCCAGCGCGAAGCGCATGCGGGTCACGTACCAGATGCCCGAACGTTCGGTGTCTCTGGACTGCAAGCTGCGCCTGTATACGACCGACGAACTGACGGCGATGGCTCGGGGCGTCGGGCTCGAGCTGCAGGAGCTCTACGGCGACCACTCGGGAGAGCCATTCACCGACGCTTCGCCGCGCATGATCGCCGTCCTGCGCAAGGTTTGAGCGAGCATGTCGAAATCGGTCGCAATCTGGTGCTTCGACGGAGTCGACGATCTCGACCTGGCCTCCGCCCTTTCGCCACTATACAAGGCGACACGGCTTGCGTCGGCGAGGGCTTCCATCGAGCTACGCTTGCTGGCGGCAAGCACCGGCGTTGTCACCGGAGCTGGGCTACGCCTGGACACCGAGGACGAGCTCTCGAACCTGGCCAATGCTCACGCCGTGGTCATTCCGGGGGGCCGCGAGGTGACCAGCCAGAAGCACGCTGTCGCCTTGCACGCGGCACTACGCGACGCGGTGCGCGCCGGCGCCCGAGTCTACACCGTCTGCTCGGGCGCCTTCGTTCTGGCCTGGGCGGGTCTGCTCGATGGTCGCCGGGTCGCGGTCCATTCCGCCAAGGCGGCGGAGCTCTGCAGCGCAGCAGCATGTATTCCTTGCCGAGGTCTGACCCGCGATGGCTGGCTCACCTCTACGGGCGGCATCAAGGCCTCGACCGTGAAAGGGATCCAGATTGGTCTTGCCCTGCTCCACGACGTCGACCCCGAGCTCTGTGCTGCAGTTGCTGACCGGATGGAACTCGAGCTCAGCAGTCAGTTGAGAGGTAACAACTAGTGAAACTGCGATTTCAGACGCACCCCGGACCCGGCAAGCTGATCGTCATCTGTGGTTCGGATGGTTCAGGAAAGACGACGCTCGAGAACGGGCTCGTCGCGGCGCTCGCCGAGCGCGGCGCTCCGGTGCTGGCGACCATGCAGCCGACTCGCTGGTGGCGCGAGGACCTGAACGTGCGCCACACGATCATGCGAGAGCCCGTCGGCGAAGAGGTGGCCCAAGAAGCCATCGCGCTGTTTGCGCTGGCGGATCGCTACGACCATCAGCGCCGTGTGCTCGAGCCCGCGCTGGCAGCGGGAAAGGTCGTGGTGTGCAACCGCTACGTCTATTCCCTCTTCTCTTACTACATGGGCTGTGGCGGGCTCGACCTCGACTGGCTTCGTGACGCCGCCGCATTCGTCTACAAGCCCGACTTTGCCGTTTACCTGAGTCTGAGAGCCGAGGATTCGGTGCGTAGGGTGATCGAGCGCGAAGGAGCCAGCGCCGTCGCTTACGATCAGGTGCCAGAGACCGTTTCAAGCATCAACGAAGCCTTTCTGCAGCTGGCGGGCGCGAACGGCATGCACGTCGTGTCCTCCGCAGACTCGCCCCAGGCCACGTTGCTCGAGACACTCGGCTTGATGGAGCGCGACCGTGTCGTCGGACGCTGACCAGCGCCGAGGCTTCTTTGCGACGTCGGGGTCGCGAGCCCTGCCGTTGATCGAGTCGCTGAAGCGTCGCGATGTACGGTTCTCTCCCCACCGCGTGCGCACGTTCCCCAACGCCAACCAGTGGGTGGAGACCGAAGCAAGAGTGGCGGAGCGCTGCACCGTCATCTGGAGCCCGAGCGCAAGCGTCGGAGACTCGTTGGTCGAGCTCGCCCTGCTGGCGGATGCGTTGCGGCGCAGCGGTAGCCGCTCGACCACCTGCGTCATCCCCTACCTCGACTACTCGCGTAGCGATCGCACGGAAGGTCCTGGTACGGCGCTGGGCGCCAAGGTGTTCGCGGACCTGCTGTGTGCCGCAGACGTCGATCGCTTCGTGGTCTTTTCCTTGCACACGCCCGCCGTCGTCGGCTGCTTCCAGAAGCCCGTCTTCGAGATCGACGCGGCGGATGCCGTCATCGAGCACCTGGCCAGTCGGCGCTTCGACACGGTCGTGGCGCCCGACGGAGGAAGGTACCGCGAGGCCCATCGCGTCGCCGAGCGCCTGGGCGCCGGGCTCGAGCTCTTGCTGAAGACACGAACCGACCATGCCCTGCACAGCCGCCTGTCTCCGGCGCTGGGCAGCCCGGAGCGTTTCCGAGGTGCCAATGTGCTCGTCTTCGACGACGAGATCTTGACCGGATCGACTCTGGTGAACGCGCTCGGCTTCATCGCTCGCGGCGAGCCCGCCAGCGTCGAAGTGGCGACCCTGTATCCCGTTTGCGAACCGTCTGTGTTGAGTCACCTGTTCGAAAACACGGTCGCGCGGCGCATCACGTTGACGAACCTCGGTCGCTGCGCAGGGTTCGCGGCGGAGCAGCGGGTAGGCGTCGTCGACCTGAGTGGACGTCTGCTCGAGACCCTGGACGCCGTGGCATGAAACCGCCCGTCCTCATCACGGGTGCAACCCGCGGGATTGGCAGGAGCTGCGCCCTTTCGTTGGCTCGGGCCGGCTTCGATCTCGTCTTGTGGGCGCGCAACCGACCCGAGCTCGGTGCATCTCGCACTCCTCGGCTACGCGCTCGAGCTCGGGTCGTCGTCGCTCAGGTCGACGTTCGCGACTCCGAATCGGTGCGCGGAGCAGGTGCGCGGTCTCTCGCGGAGTTCGAGGCGCTTCGTGGTCTCGTCGTCAACGCAGGGATCGGCGAGTGGCGTCGCTTCATGGAAGTCGAACCCCGAGAATGGAACGACATCATCGGCACGAACTTGACGGGCGCCTATCACTGCCTGCAGGTAGCCGTGCCGCTGCTGCGTCAAGCCGCGCAAATCGTGGCGATCGGCTCCGATTCCTCGCACTTTCCCTTCGCGGACAGGGCTGCCTACTGTGCGTCCAAGTGGGGTCTACGCGGGTTGCTCGAGAGCTTGCGCCTCGAGCTGCGTCCGCGAGGGGTGCGCCTGACACACCTCATGGTCGGCAGAGTGGACACCTATTTCAGGCATCGCCAGCCCGGTCAGCGACCGAACGCTTTGCAAGCCGACGACGTCGCGGCGCTGGTTGCCACCGTCTTCGCGCTCCCAGCTCACTGCGAGCTGCGCGAGCTCGAGGCTGCGGCTTTGAACGGCAGTTTCGGGCCCTACGCCGAGGGGTCGATGGTCAAGGAGGGATGAAGATGAATCGAGTGCAGCGTGGCCTGTGTCCACCCCAACATACACGCCCCGTGGGGCGCTATTCGCCGGGCGTCGAAGTGCCGCTCGGTGCCGACGTGAAGATGGTCTTCGTGAGTGGCCAGGTCGCGAGTGACGACCAGGGCAACACCATCGGTGTCGGCGATCCAGCACGACAAACCGAGGTCGTGATCGGAAACCTCGAAGCCGTGCTGCGCGCGGCGGGCGGCTCGCTTGCCAATCTGGTCAGCGTCGTGATCTACCTGCGCAACATCACCGACTTCCCCGCGGTGTCGGCGGTGCGCAATCGCCTGTTCGGTGAGCCGGCCCCGAGCAGCACGCTGGTGGAGGTAAGTCGCCTGGCGATCGCCGACCACCTGGTCGAGATCAGCGGTGTTGCCGTGATCCACGGGGCCCAGCCGTCGTCATGACGCCAGCGACGCTGAACGCACTACGCGTTCTGGTCGTGGGCGGGCTCAACGTCGACTACCAGATCAGCGCCGAGCGTGAGCCAGTCGACGATGCTTGCTCGCTCGCTGATCGTTTTGCGATCGCGTCCGGTGGCCACGCCGGCAACTGCGCGGTCGCGTTGTCGCGCCTGGGCGCGCGGGTGTGGATCGGTGGCGCCGTCGGCAACGACGAAGCCGGCGAGCTGGTGGAGCGAGAGTTGGCGGCGGCCGCTGTGGACACGTCTCATCTCGTTCGATTGCGCGGTCAGCAAACGGGTCGCGTCGTCATCCCGGCGTTCTCGACCCGACGCTACATGCTGATGTTTCGCGGCGCCAATGACGCCGACGCGGATGCTCTCGGCGTCGATACGTACCCGCTCGCCGACTTCGACGCCGTCGTGGTCTGCGATCCCAGCCAGTCTGCCTTCGAGGCTCTCTTGCGACGCTGCCGCACGTTCGAGCGAGGCCGGCTGCTATTGAGCCCCGGTGGGCTTCATCCAGCGCGCGCACTCGCCGCCGAGTCGTGCCCAGGAGTCAAATCGGTAGTGTTGAACGAGGTGGAGTTCAAAGCTGCCTTCGGATCTACCGCGGCGCGGAGGACGCTCGCGTCGTTGCTCACGCAGGGCGTGGAAGTGGTGCGGACCGAGGGTGCGCGTGGAGCAACCGTGCTTGCAGAGAGCTCCGAAACGAGCGCGCCCGGGCGCCCTGTCGACTGTGTGGACGCGACGGGCGCAGGCGATGCCTTCGTCGCCGGCTGGGTAGTCGGCTCGCAGTTCTTCGCGCAAAGGTCGCAGCGGTTACGCTTCGCGAACGCCGTCGCCGGACTGTCTACCCGCGGATACGGAGCGCGCGCCGGGCTGCCTTCGCTCGACGAGGTCATGTTGCACGTGCGTGATCGGTCCGAGGCTCGGGCAGTACAGTGATCTACCTCGACTACAACGCGTCGACTCCGATCGATTCGGAGGTCAGTCGAGCGGTGCTGGGTGCCATGCAGCAGCACTACGCGAATCCATCGAACGTCCTGTCGTCCTTCGGGGCCGCTGCTCGGGCGCAGCTGGACGACGCTCGAAGTCGCCTCGCCGAAGCCCTGGGCGTTGCCGCCGCGCGCGTCGTGTTTACCAGCGGCGCGACGGAAGCGAACAACCTGGCAATCAAAGGCGTGATCGAGGCAAGAGCAGCGAGAACGTCGGTGCTGCCTCATGTTCTCGCCAGCGCAATCGAGCACAAGTCGGTGCTCAAGCCGCTCGAGCAGCTGGCAAAGGCCGGAAAGTGCGTGGTCGAACTGCTGCCAGTGGATGCGATGGCGCGCGTGCGTGCGGCGGACGTCGAGCGCGTGCTCCGCCCGGAAACCGCGTTGGTTTGCCTGATGCAGGCGAACAACGAAGTCGGCACTTTGCAGCCGGTCGAAGAAGTCGCTGGCCTGTGCCGGGCCCGTGGCGCGCACGTCCATTGCGATGTCGTTCAAGCGTTCGGCAAGGTCGCCGTGGGCTCCGTCGTGCAGGCGGTGGACACGGTCGCAGTCAGTGCGCACAAGCTCTATGGGCCCAAGGGCGCCGGCGCCTTGGTCTTGCCGGAGGCGCCAAAGTCGCTGCTTCCGCAGATCTGGGGTGGTGACCAGGAAGGGGGCTATCGCGCCGGTACGGAGAACGTTCCGGCCATCGTTGGTTTCGGCGTCGCCGCGAGCCTGGTACGGGAGCGGCAGCCTCGCCTCGTCGCGCAACTGTCGCAATTGAGCCAATTGTTCCTCGATACCTTGCGCCGCCATTGTGACGAGGTGCAGGTGAACGCCGCCGAGGCCGCGCGTCTGCCCGGAACGCTGAGCCTGAGCATCGCGGGCATCGACGCGAGCAGCCTGATGGAGTCGCTGCCACAGTTGGCGATCTCGTCCGGCTCCGCCTGCAACTCGAGATCCAAGTCCGGGTCGCACGTGCTCAAGGCCATGGGCTTGAGCGAACGGAGCATCGCCGGCAGCATCCGGATTTCCTTTGGCCTGTTCTCCACCGAAGCGGAGGCGGTAGAGGCGGCCAGGCTGATCGCGGACCAGGTCATCCGGTTGCGTCGTTTTACGAGCCTTTGAAGGGGCCTACCGCCAGAAGGCCCGAGGAGACAAGAATGGAATTCTGTGATCCCACCATCGTTCCCCGCGAGCATTGTTCGTTCTGTCGTGAGCTCGGCTGTCCGCCGGAGCAGTCCCGCTACTTTCACGTGCTCGCCGGCAAGCCGGAACGCAAGCTGCTGCTGAGAACGGCTCATTTCGTCGTGATCCCGGGCATAGGCCAGCTCGTGCCGGGGTACTTGCTGATTCGCCCCACGGAACATTTCATCTCCTGCGGCCATATGCCTGCGCCGCTGTTCGACGAGCTGGAAGAGCTGAAACTCGAGCTTCGCTCACTGCTGCGCAGCGTTTATGGCACGCCGACTCTGTTCTTCGAGCACGGAGCGCTGACCGAGCGCATGCGCGGCTCGTGCTGTACGGATCACGCACACGTTCACGTCATGCCGACGGACCTGGACATCACGGCCGAGGTCGTGAACGCCCTGGCGGCTCGGCGCGTGGAGGGCTTCCAGGCCCTGCCGGAGCTCATCCAGAACGCTACGCCCTACGTGGCATTCGAGAACGCGGAGGGGCATGTGTACGCCGGTAACGCGACGGGTGCGCCCAAGCAACTCGTTCGACGGATCATCGCGCGGCGCCTGGGACGGGAGGACTGGGATTGGAAGGCTTTCGTCGACGAAGCCGGATTCATCACGGAGGCGGCGGTACGAGAGACAGTGGATAGGCTGGCGGTGACGGTGTGACGGCGATGACGTCCCCCGAGGTTCGTTTTCTGCGTCGAGCGTTCGGCGTGGAGGTGGACGGACCTGCCGAGCCGGTCGACGGCCGCAAGCTCCTGGCGTTGGTTCGCTTTCACAAGGTGCTGCCCTTCATCTGGCCGGTGTGCCGAGAAGCGGGGCTCCGCGACACGCCGGCGATCAGCCACTTCGAAGTGCTGGAGACCGCTCACGCCAAGCTGCGACGAACGTCTGAAAGGTTGATCGAGGCGACGAGCCCCGTCATCGACGCGCTCGCGCGTCGGGTGCCGACGATACTGTTCAAGGGAGCGCACATCGCCGAGTTCGCGTACTCGCGTGACATCCCCCGACCGATGGGGGACATCGACGTTTGCGTTCGAGAGGCGCACGTGGAGGATGCGGTCAGGATTTGCAGGGAACACCTCACTGTTCCTCAGCTGCTGCCGGATCGTCTGCGATTTTATCGCTCCTGGCGTGGTCAGCTGGCGCTGACGAACCGTGCCACGGGGGCATCCATCGACTTGCACTGGTGGCCCAACAACAGCCCGTTGATGGACCTCGCTTGCGGTTTCACCACGGAAGCGCTCTGGGCGCGTGCACAACCCGCTTCTTGGTATGGCGCTCCAGTATCGTTTCCTTCTCGAGAGGACACGTTGCTGATGAACGCGGTCTACATGTCCTACGAGAACTGGTTTCAGGTTCTGCGTCAGTTCGTAGACCACGGGAGCATTGCGGCTCAGGCGTCCCTGCCCGACACGTTCGCTCGGGCGCGCGAGGTGGGCCTGACGCGCGTGCTCGCAGTGTCCCTGCTGATGTGGCAAGCGATATTCGAGCGGAGCCTGCCCGGTGGAGCCGAGCTCGATCTCGGTAACTGCACACTTTCGCGCGGCATGCAGGCAAAGGCGCGACGGATCTGGGCGCGGCCGTCACTGGCGACGAGGACCGCGCACTGGGGCATCACGGAACGAGTCTCGTGGTCTCGTTATCTGGTCCGCACGTTCGAGTGTGCACGCATCTACGGCCTGACGGACGTGAACAGGCGGCGCGAGTTGGCGCAACGCTTGTTGTTGCCCGATCCCGCCATGATGCGACGGCTGTACCTGAGCGATCGCGTGCCCGCCATGGCGGCGCTCCACCCCTTTTCGGTGCTCATCGGCTGTGTCGCGCCGGGCGGACCGCTCGGGCAGCGCTTCATTCAGCCATGAAGCCGCTGGTCATCTTCGATCTGGACGGCACGTTGCTCTCGGCCGGGAGAGCTGGCATCGAGTCGTTTGCGCACGCTTACACGGTCGCCACTGGCAGGCCGCTCGAGCTCGCGACCGTCCGCTTCGCGGCGATGCCGGAACAAGCCATTCTGCGTCAGCTCGTCGCTCTCGCCCCGGAGCAGACGAAGGTGACGCGAGAATGCTTGCGGCGGCTGTACGTCGCCGCGCTCTCCCGCGCGTTCGTCGATTCGAGGGCTCGCGCGCTGCCGGGGGCGGGCGACGTGCTTGCTCGTCTGGTCGCGGCCGGCGCCAGCATCCGGTTTGCGACCGGAAACTCTCGCGAGGTTGCGGAGCTGAAGCTCGCGAGCTCCGGGCTGACAGGCGTTCTGGCCGAGCTCGGGGTGGCCATCGACGGTGGATTTGGCGACAGCAGCGAACACAAGCTCGAGATCGTGAAGCAGGCGCTTCCCGAAGGGTGTGACACGACCTGGGGCCCGATCAGCCTCGTCGGAGACAGTCCTTCCGACGTGGAAGCCGCGCGAGCGCTCGGCCTGTGCGCGATCGCGGTCTGCACTGGCCGCTTCTCCGCGGAGGAGTTGCGGCTCGCGGGAGCGGACGCGATGTTCGATACACTGGACGACGAGGAAGCGGTGACGTCGATGCTCCGGGGTGTGCGCACGTACGAAGATGGGACGGGAACATGCTGAATAGCCAGGACTTGCTTTCACAGCTGGGTATCGATCGCGGCGTGATCGGCGACGCCGAAAGGGCGGCACTCGACACGCAGGGGTTCGTCGTTCTTCCGGATCTGCTCAGCGCCGAGGAGATTGGGCACTGCAAGCGCGAGATCGACGAGCTCGGTCGCCGTGAAGGAGACGCGGCGGGGGGCGAATACACCGTCTGCAACGACAATGCCTTTCGGCTTCACAATCTGCTCGAGAAGTCGACGGTGTTCGACCAGCTCTGGTTGCACCCCAAGGTGCTGGCTTGTGTCGGGCACGTGCTGCCCCAGTTCAAGCTATCGATGATCAACGTGCGAGGGGCGCGGCCCGGGCAACGAGCACAAAAGCTTCACGCCGACTGGCGTGAGAGCTGCCCGGCGAAGGGCGAGTACTACGTGTGTGACGCCATGTGGTTGCTCGACGACTTTCTCGTCAACAACGGAGCAACGCGCTTCGTCCCTGGCTCGCACTTGCTGGGCAAGCTCCCGCAAGAGGTGCTTTCGGACCGCAGTGCGCCAGTCGATGGGGAAGTCCTGCTATTGGCCCGCGCAGGAAGCGTCGTCGTCTTCAACTCGCACATCTGGCACGCGGGCACGCGCAACGAGACGGCCGCGCTACGTCTGACGGTGAACGCCTTTTATTCGCGCCGCGAGATCGCGCCGATCATCGATCACCGGGCCATGCTGAGCCAGGCGACGAAGAAGAGATTCTCGCCTGCAGAACAGCTTCTGCTCGACGTCACGTAGTCGGGGCGTGTCCGCAGGCTGGCTCTCGCCAGCTGGGTAGAAAATTTTGAATCGCAGCGTTCAGGGTGGCGTGTTGGCACCCAACCTCGATTCATACCCTCGCCCGGCGCCGCGACGGAGCGTTCGCTACGCACCCTTTGTCGACCCATTTTGCGCAGCAATCGACACAGGTGATGGCCAGATTTGCTCAAAATCGATGCCAATATACCAATCGAAGGATTCCGAGGATTCAACCCATTATCCTATAGCCGTGCCGTCCGCCCCCGAGCTGCCAACCGGTAGCGCCGGTGGTGCCGTTTCTCTTTGCGGAGAACCCTGAAGATGAATCTTTTTTCGCGTAGTGCTGTGGGGAAGCTGGTCGGGCTAACCGTGGGCCTCACCTGTTCGTTGGTCCTCGGTTGTAGTGGGGAGCCGGCTCAGCGGAGCGCAGGCACCGGCGCGGGCACCGGCGGGACCGGCGGGACGGTTGGCGGCAGTGGCGGCGGGGGCGCCGTCGTCGGTATGCCGCCCGCTGGCGCGCTACCCGCATCGGGTCAGTTCCGTCGCGTGAGCCCGGAGCAATACGGGCGCGCGGTGCGCGACCTGCTCGGCCCCTTCGAAACCTTGCCGCCGGTGGAGGCGTTTCCCGCGGGCGACAGCTTGAAGGCGATCGCCGCTTCGATCACCGCCGTGTCTCCTGCGGGGGTCGAGGACTTCGAAACCGCGTCGACCGCCGCGCTGGAGGTGGTGTTCGCGGATCCCACGCGCCGCGATGCGCTCGTGGGCTGTGCACCCGCCGCCTGGGACGAGGCGTGCGCCACGACGTTCTTGCAGACCTTCGGGCGTCGCGCCTGGCGTCGTCCGCTGGCTGCCGACGAGGTCACGCGTTATCTCGCGCTCGGCGCCGCGCAGTCGGCTGCCTACGGAACATTCGCAGACGGCGCACGGGCCATGGCTTCTGCGGTGCTGCAGTCGCCGAACTTCGTTTACCGCACCGAGGTAGGAACCGGCGTGCCGCTCCAGGGCGTCACCTGGTCGCGGTTCTCGGGATACGAGACGGCGTCGCGCCTGTCCTTCCTGCTCTGGGGCACCATCCCCGACGATCAGCTGCTCAACGCCGCAGAGAGCGGATCGCTGGACACGGTGGCGGGGCTGCAGACCGAAGCCCAGCGCTTGCTCGCGTCGCCGCGCCTGGTCGACGGCGTGAACGACATGGTCGACGACATGCTGGCGCTGGAGTCGGTGTTCTTAATGTCGAAGGACGCCTCGCTGTTTCCGCAGCTGACGACCACGCTGCGGACAGCGATGCGCGACGAGATCCTGATGATGTTCCGCGACGTCGCGATCACTCGCGCCGGCGACATGCTGGAGCTGTTCGACACCAAGGCCACGTTCGTGAACGAGGAGCTCGGCGCGCTCTACGGCATCCCGGTCACCGGCCCGACCATGGTGGCTGCTCAGCACCCGGCCGAGGTTCCGCGCGCCGGCATCCTGACGACCGCGCTCCTGCTCAGCGTGCAAGACAAGCGGCATCAAACGTCGCCCACGCGCCGCGGTGCCTTCGTGCGCAAGGTGCTGACGTGTGAAGAGATCCCCGATCCGCCGGATGACGTGCAAACGATCATTCCGGATCCGCCCGCCGGCACCATCGTGAGCCGCAAAGACCTGCTCGCCTCGCACGTCACCAGCCCGGCTTGTGCGGCCTGTCACTCGCTGATGGACCCCGTGGGTCTGGCCTTCGAGAACTTCGACGCGATCGGCAAGTTCCGCACGAACGAGGAGAACGGCCTCGTCATCGACGCCAGCGGCGACTTCGACGGAACGCCGTTCACCACGCCGGCGGAGATGGGCTCACTGATGCGCCAGAGCGAGAAGGTGCGCAATTGCATGGTCCGCCGCGTGTACCGCTACGCCATGGGCCGCAAAGAGAACGAGTACGACGAAGCCCAGATCGCGGCGCTCAGCGCCGCATTCGCCACCGACGGTCAGCGCTTCAGCCCGCTGCTGATGAACCTGGTGCAGAACGACGGGTTCTTGAACGTGTCGCCGGTGCAGTGAAGGCAGCGTCCCAAAGAGACTTTCCCCGATTCAGTAGGTATCTCCCATGACATTCTCCATTCCGAAGAAGCCTCTTTCACGACGCACGGTGCTGCGCGGCATGGCTGCCGGTGGCCTGGTCACCATTGGACTGCCGCGCCTCGAAGCGATGCTGAACGGCAACGGCACGGCGTATGCGCAGGGCGCGCCGCTGGCCAAGCGTTTTGGTGTGTGGTTCTGGGGTAACGGCATCATCCCGAACCTCTGGACTCCCGCGGTGGCGGGCGTTGGCGATGCGTGGGCGCTGAGCCCGCAGCTCATGCCCTACGCCAACCTGAAGCAGAACCTGACCGTCCTCAGCGGCTACGAGGTGAAGATGGACGGCGAAGTCCATCACGTCGGTCCTGCCGGCGCGCTCACCGGCATGGGGCACGACGCCGACGCGAACTATCGCGACGCCACCATCGACCACCAGATCGCGGAGCTCATCGGTGGCGCGAGCCCGTTCAAGTCGCTGCAGGTGGGCGTCAGCCGTGCCACGGCCAACGGCGCCGGGCACACGGTGAACTACGCTTCGTCATCGGGGGCGAACGCTCCGGTGATGCCGGAGTACGACGCGAACGCGCTGTTCCAGCGTTTGTTCATGCAGACCCCCACCACCGACCCGGGTACGCCCGACAAGTCGTTCGCCTTCCGCAAGGCCGTCCTGGACGTGGTGGCGCAAGACGCGACCGCGCTCTCGGCGAAGCTCGGCACGGCGGACAAGGCCCGTCTGGAACAGCACCTGGAAGGCGTGCACGAAATGCAGCGGCGCATCGACACGCTGGCGATGGGCGGCAACGGCTGCGACCCGAGCGGCATCGACACGACCGCCTTCCCCGCCGCAGTGGAAGACCTGAACGGCCTGTGCACGCCGGAGCAGAACTCGGCGATGGCGAGCCTGATCACCTATGCGCTGTCCTGCGAGCTGACCAACACGTTCATGTTCCAGCACGGCCGGCCCGCGGCGCACTACAACATGGAAAACCTCGGCATCACCGTCGACATCCATGACGACATCAGCCACGTGGAAGAGGGCGATCAGCCCACGATGAACAGCGCGATGATGTACTGGTTCGATCAGTGCCGCGTGTTCATGGAGATGCTGCAGAACACGCCGGACGGCGCGACCAACCTGCTGGAGAGCTCGCTGATCTACGGCACCTCGGACGTCTCGTTCGGCTTCACACACTCGAAGGACGAATATCCCATTCTCCTCTTCGGGCGCGCCGGCGGGGCCATCAAGGGCAACCAGCATCACCGCGTCGAAGCGGACAACATCAGCAAGGTGCTGCTCGCCCTGGTGAACCTCTACGGAGCCAACAAGACCGAGTTCGGCGCCGAAGAAGGTCTCGTCACCAGCGGGATTCCGGAAATCCTCGCGGTCTGAGCTTCGCACCGCGAGCGACAACCCCCATGAACAGAACGGCCAGGGTGCTGGAGCGCCCTGGCCGTTTGCCGTTGTGCTTCACGGCGTGCACGACCTCGTCGTCATTTCCCAGTTGAGCTCCGCCTCGAACTTCCAGCCGTCGCTCAGCCGAGCGTAGCCGTTTGGCCCGGACTGGAGTTTCAGGCTCGTCCCGTCGAAGCAGTAGACGGATTCGTTGAAGACGCGTTCGGCCTTGGTGTAGGGGTCCCCGGCGAGTTCCTTGTCGATCGCGCCCATGAAGACGGAAACGCATTCGTCCTTCTCGAGTGCCACGTACGGGCTGGTCTTTTCGATCGCAAGCGTGACGGCGGTATCCCAGTACTTCACGCCCTTCTTGACCTTCCACTTGCCCGGTCCCCAAACCCAGC
>DATLIL010001022.1:0-2936 GCA_035539475.1 Polyangiaceae bacterium | reverse complement strand
GAGCGAGCAGCTCGAGCGAAGGCGGCGAAGGGGGCCGCTAGACGCCACCCTCCCCGCCGCTCCCGGCGCTGCCGTGCCCGGCCGCGCTGTTACCCGCTGCGCCGCCCTCGCCCTCCACATCACCGCTCCCGCCCGCGCCGGCTTGACCTTCTCCGGCGCTGCCAGCGGCCCCGCCCTCGCCGTTGGCTCCGCCTCCACCTGCGCCGCCCTTGGGGATGACAACGCCGCCAGAGCCACCGGAGCCCGCTTCGCCAGCACTGCCGCCCGAACCACCGCGCAAATCGTAGCCGGGCGCCCCGTACACGGGGACGCCCTCACCCGCGCAACTGACCGCAATGCCCGCCCCCGCGAGCGCAGCGCCGATCGAGCGCGTCAGTCCGCGCGGCAACCGCGTCGTGAGCCTGAAGGCGTAAATCTTCGAACACGCCCGCAAGGCGGCGCCACAGAACGGGCACGCGCACTCGCCAGAGCGCACGTGTCGGCGGCATCCAGCGCAGGGCACCAAGGAACCACCGTCGTCCACGAGCTCAGGCTAGCACGCTCACGCGGCATCGAAGCCAAGAGCCGGTATCGCGCTGGTCAGCGCGGACAGGAATGCACGAACGCGTGGCGGGATCTGCCTCGTCGGCAGCAGCGCGTGCAACGTGAGCCTCCGGTGGATCCAAGTGGGAGAGACGTGAACCAGGCGCCCTTCGGCCACGTCCTGCCGGACCATGTGAGCCGGCAACACGCCGAAACCGGCTCCGGCCAGCAGGAGGTTCCGCACGGCCAGCGCCGTGTTCGTGGTCGCTCGTACGTTGACGCTGATCTGAGCTTTCTCCCCCCGTGCCGAGCGAAAGGACCAGGCGGATCGGACGCGTAGCGCCGTGTGAACGATCCAGTCGCTGCCCTTGAGCTCGCTCGGATGGTCGACGGCAGACGACTCCACGAGGGACGGACTGGCCACGATGATCTCCGCCTCGGAGCCGAGCTTTCGCACGACGTAGTTCGACTCGGTCATCGCGCCGAGGCGAAGCGCCAGGTCGAGCCCTTCTCCGACGAGATCGTGGACGGCGTCGTCGAACTGCAGGTCGACCTTGAGGGAGGGATTCTGCGTCATCAGTCGCGCCGCGACGGGACCGACCACCGCCGACAGGCCCGGATCGAGCGGCAGGGTGACGCGGAGCGTACCGGTCGGTTGCGCGTGCTGCCCTTCCACGAGCTGCTCGAGGCTGCGGACGGAGGCCATGACCTCTTTGGCCGCGTCGAGCACCTGCTCGCCCGCTTGAGTCAGGTGAAGCCGGCGAGTGCTGCGTTCGAGCAGGCGCAGCCCGCAGTGTTGCTCGAGCGTGCGCAGGTGCTGACTCACGACGCTCTTGCCGAGCCCGAGCTCCCGGGCAGCAGCGGTGAAAGAGCCGGCGTTCGCAACGGCAATGAACACCGGCAAGAGCGGCAAAACGCGAGGCTCGAACATTGTCCGACTATACCGCACAGTCAGTGCGATAGATGCTGTATTGTTCGATAGAGCGATCCGCGACATCTTGCTGCTCATGAAACAGCAACGCGTCGTTGACCTCCTGAAAGCCATCGAGACCGGTGACAGCGCGCCCGTCGCCGTGATCAACCCCGAGAAGTACATCCAGCACAACCTGGCCGCGGCCGACGGACTGGCTGGGTTTGGCGCGCTGCTGCAGCAGTTACCCAAAGGCTCGGCCCGCGTGAACACCGTCCGGGTGTTCGAGGACGGGGATTTCGTGTTCAGTCACACCGACTACGACTTCTTCGGCCCCAAGATCGGCTTCGACGTCTTTCGCTTCGAAAACGGCAAGATCGTCGAGCACTGGGACAACCTTCAGGAGAAGCCGCTGAAGGCGAACCCGAGTGGCCACACCATGCTGGACGGCCCGACCACGCCCACGGACCTCGATCGGACGGAAGCCAACAAGGCCCTGGTTCGCGCCTTCGTCGACGACATCCTGGTCAGCGGTCGCCTGGAGAAGCTTGACGGCTATTTCGCCGGCGATGGCTACGTCCAGCACAACCCGCAGATCGCAGACGGCTTGAGCGGTCTGGGCGCGGCCCTCGAAGCGATGGCCAGGCAAGGCATCACGATGAAGTACGACAAGATCCATCGCGTGCTCGGTCAGGGAAACTTCGTGCTGGTGCAGAGCGAGGGCGCGTTCGCCGGCGCGCACTCCGCCTTTTATGACCTGTTCCGCGTCGAGAACGGCAAGATCGCCGAGCACTGGGACACCATCGAGGCCATCCCGCCGCGCTCCGAGTGGAAGAACGACAACGGCAAGTTCTAGTCGTTCAGGGCGCTGCCGAGGGCGGCCGAGAAGATCCGGGCGCCCTCGCGGTTCAGGTGCACACCGTCGTCGAACATGCCGTCGGGGATGACAGCCGAGAGATCGCGGTACTCCCAGCCGCGCCCTCGAACGAGGCCCAGTAGCCATCGTTGATACCGCGCCGTCGCCCCTGACTCTGCGAGTCCCTGCCGAAATGCCGTCTGCATCGGCACGTCGACGAGCACGAAACGCGCCCCGGCTGCCCGTGCGCTCTCTCCCATCGACGCGATCCAGCCGTCGAGCTCCCACTTCCCATCCCACTGCGCGAGGGAGCGCTGTGTCTCGGTCGCGAACGTCGTCGCCAGAGCGCTCATGTCGTCGACCGCGCCGAAGCGGTTCATGGGCCTGGCTGCCCCGCCCGTGAGCGCGTCTTGAAGGCGCTGTGCTTTGAACCAGGTGAGCGAGGCGTAGGCGCCGAGCGCCGTCGTGCGATTCAGGCCGTAGCGGATGGCAGCGTCGTAACGTTCGGGCAGCACCCCGCCGTAGAACGACCACAGGTCGCCCGGCTCCGACCAGCCGAGCTCGATGGCCCGATTGCCGACCATCTCCGAGGGATCCGGCGGCGAGACGGCGGGCAGCAGGGCTCCGGCGCTGGTGCCCAGGATCACG
>DATLIL010001021.1:0-17636 GCA_035539475.1 Polyangiaceae bacterium | reverse complement strand
GAAAAGACGCCCTAGCGCGTGGTGGCCGCCTACGCCGAAGAGCTGCTCTCCGGCTACGACGTCGACTTCGATCAGCTGATCGCCGACGGCTCGAGTGAAGCGTCGCCCGCTTCCGGCATCGTCGCGCTGCGCGGCGTCAGGATCGCGACGGTGTGTCCGCATCATCTGCTGCCGGCGCTGGGCAGCGCGACGGTTGCGTACGCGCCGGGCACGCTCGTGCTCGGCCTCGGCACGCTCGCGCGGCTGGTGGACGCCTTCGCGCGGCGGCTCACGTTGCAAGAGCAGATCGGCGAGAACGTGGTGCGGGCGTTGATGGAGCGCGCGGGCGCCGTCGGCGCATACTGCGAGATCGAGCTCGTGCACGGCTGCCTGAGCGCTCGCGGCCCGTGCCAGACTCAGGCGCGAGCACTCACGGTCGCGCGCGCAGGTACGCTCGCCTCGCCCGAGGCCACGGCGCCTCTGGCGCGAGCCGTCGACGACGCGGAGTCGCCGTGAGCGTCGCCGTCGTGACCGGCGCCAGCCGTGGGATCGGGCGCGCCACCGCGCTGCTACTGGCCGGCCGCGGTCAACGCCTGGCGCTGCTCGGTCGTCCGTCGCCCGAGCTCGACGCAACCGCCGCCGCCGCGCTGACTGCCGGCGCTCCCGAGGCGCGTGTCTTCCACGCCGACCTGGCGCGTATGAGCGAGGTCGACGAGGCGGCTCACGAGATCCTCGAGGCGTACTCGGCGCCCTCGATCCTGGTGAACAACGCCGGGCTCATCCACCGCGTGCCGATCGAGAGCATGAGCGTGGAGCAGTGGCACGAGCAGGTGGAGGTCAATCTGAGCGCACCCTTCGTGCTCACACGCGCGCTCTTGCCCGCCATGCGCACGGCCGGGCGCGGGCGCATCGTCAATGTCGGGAGCATCTCTTCCACGCTGGGCACGGCGCGCCTCAGCGCCTACTGCGCCGCGAAGTGGGGCCTCGTCGGCTTGACCAAGAGCCTGGCCGAAGAGCTCACCGACAGCGGCCTGATGGCGGTCGCCGTCCTGCCCGGCTCGGTGGACACTCGGATGCTGCAAGGCAGCGGCTTTCCTCCGCGCATGACGGCGGACGACGTCGCCAGGACCATCGTCTTTTACGCCCTCGACGCAGCGCTTGCGCACAACGGCGGCGTGATCGAGATGTTCGGCGTCTAGTCCTTTACCGACCCCGGTGCATCTGCTACCACACGCTCAGTTTTTGGGTCCGCCAACAGCGCAGCTTGAACCCCGCCAGGCCCGGAAGGGAGCAACGGTAAAGAAAAGCGGGTGTGGCGGGCCCTCCAATTTTTTGTGTGTCGCGCGGGCGGCATTCGCTGTCCGGAGTTAGACTCCCGTCATGTACGTGCGGTCGCCGTTGTCGGCGCGCCTTTGGGCCTGGCTGCCGTTCGTGGCCTCCGCCGCGCTCGTCGCGCTGGCCATCGATCTGGCGCTGCGCTCACCGCTGCTCGGTGGCTTGCTCGGCACGCTCGCGTTGCTCGTGTTCCTGCCGCAGCTCGTGTCACGCCGGCGCGTACGCCGCATCCTGGTTTCGGGTGACATCAATGCGGTGCTCGAGGTTTGGAACAGGTCTCTCGACCAGTTGCCGCATCGCGAGACGCTCGGGCCGCTGCTCCTGGCCACGGCCCTGGCCGCTCACGGCCTGACTGATCGCGCTCGGCGCGTGCTCGAGCGGGCTCAGCGCGGCGACGCCTGGGAGGCCGCGATCGAGCACCGCCTGTTCGTCGAAGCGCTGCTCGACGCCTTCGAGGGTCAGCGCGTCGAGGCGCTGCACAAGGCCGAATCGCTGGAGAAGCTACCTTTGCCGGCTGCCGGCCCCTTCTTGCGGGAGCGCATGGTTTTGCTGCGTTCGGCGCTGGCCGCGTTCACGCGCGCCTTCGCCCGCAACGCCCGCCCGGGCGACGTCGAGCTCCTGGAAAGGGCAGCCAAGACCAGCCCGCTCGTGCACTGGGCCATGCGTTATGCCGCGGCCGTAGCCATGGTCGACGGCGGCCGCAGGGGCGACGCACGGCGCATGCTGGACAGCGCGCCACCCTGGCCCGAGGAATCGGCCTTCCACTTCTTCCACCGTGAGCTCGAGGCCGAGCTCAAGCTCGCCTGAGTCGCCCGCAGCCGCGCTATATTTCAGGCTTGTCCGAGAAACGACCGCCCGGGTCCTTCGACATTCCGGATCTGGAGCTCGACGCTCCTCTGCGGTCTGCTTCCACGTCGTCCAGGCGTCCCAAGGGTCTGGAGTACGACGACCCGAACGACGACTTCGAGCTCGAGACCGCACAGACCTCACTGGAGACCTTCGGCCTCGACACGGAGTCGCAGCCGCTGCCCGGCGCGCGCTCCAGGGTGCCAAGCGCGATGGCGCCCTGGCCCATCGGCGCGACTCCCGGCCCCGGTGAGCTTCAGCTCGAGCACGACGAGATCGAGCGCATCGCGGACTACGGCGACGCCCGGGTGCCGTGGCTCCGCGCGCCGGCCTACACGCTGCGCGTCTTCCAGCGGCACCGCGCCCTGCGCAAGGCTCGCGAGCAGACCCGAAGCGAGCTGTCGGCTTGCGAGTCGCGGCGTGACGCGACGCTCGCTGAGCTGGTGCGCAAGCTCAAGCCGGAGCTCGAAAAGCGCGAGCAGTTTCGTGCAGGACTGACCCAGCTGGCCACGGCGGAGCAAGCCTCGAGCGAGCAGGAACGCGCGCTCGCCAACGCCAGCGCCGAAGCCCAGACCAAGCTCGGCGCGATCGACGCCCAGAGCGCCGCGCTGCGCACCGAGATCGACACCCAGAAGAGCGTCCTGGACGCACGCCAGCGCCTGTTCGACGACTGCACCGCCAACCTGAAGCGCGCCGAGGCGCGCGCAAAACGCGCCCAGATCGAGATCCGAGCCGTGCACGACGTGGCGCTGAAGCGCGCCGCTGCCGCCGGTAAAACCAGCACCGGGCAGGTGGAGCTGACCGCCGACGAGGCCGTTCGTCTGCGTGAGCTCGAGCAGCAAGCGAGCGCGCTCACTGGCGAGGTGGCGCAGGTCAGGGTGCCCTACGTCGCAGCGGAGCGCGAGCTCGCCGACGTGCGCCGCCGCATCACCGAGCTCGAGCAACAGCTGCAGTCGTCAGAACAGAGAAAGACCGCGTTCACTCGCCAGGCTCGGCAGGACCTGAATGCCAAGGGCCGGCAAGCCAGCCAGGCGGGCGGCGCGCTGTCCGACGCCCACGCCGCGCTCGGCCGCGCGGTGCTGAGCGGGCGGGGCGCCGTGAACGTGGACGACGAGATGCTCGAGCGCCTGCGCCAGCACGACAAGGAGGTCACGCGCGCGGCAATCGACGACGAGCACCACCTGCGTGCGCTCACCGTGTACGACCGCGACACGGCTCAGCGCGGCTTGGTCGTGGTGGCTGTCACTGCCGTCGTGCTGCTCGCGCTGCTGATCTACGCGCTCTCCTAGAACGCCGCCTCGAAGCCGATGCTGGGGATGGTCACCGGTCCGAACTCCTCGCCGCGGCAGCCAGTCACGCCGCAGCGGTAATCGAGCACCTCCTTGTGCAGCGTGGCGTTCAGCACTTCGGCGATGAAGCTGACCCACGCGCCGCTGGTACCGACCAGCCACTTCTTTTCGAGGCGGACGTCGAGGCGATAGAACGCCGGCGAGCGCTCCCGATGGATGGCGCTGGGATCGACCTCCGCGGGGGCGACGGCCCCGCCCACGAAGACCTCGGTGTCGAGCTGCGCCGGCGTTCCAGTGTAGAAGGTGAAGCGCGTTCCGGCGCGCCAGTTCCGGCCGAGATCGTAGGCCAGAGCGGCGTGAAGCACGTGTGTGCGATCGAACGAGGCGATGAAGTCCTGGCCGTTGTACACGCGCTCGGCGCGTGACAGCGTGTAGGCGAAGTAGCCCCCGAGCTTCTCCGTCAGCGGGCGGCGCAGCATCGCCTCGAAGCCGTAGCTGTGCCCACGCACGCGCGTGTCGAGGGTGGCGTCGTCGGCGACGTCGGGCTCGCGCACGATGCTGAGCAGATCGCTCAAGTTGAAGATGGCGTTCTGGAAGACCGTGAGCTCGCTGACGAACTTGGCGGGCAGGGCGATCTCGACGGAGCTCGAGGTCTGTACCGCGCGCTGCAGGCCGTCCTGCAGCCCGGCCATGGCGAAGCCGGGGATGGGCACGACGAAGCTCGGTGCCTGGCTCGCGATACCGAAGGCGTGCTCGACCGCCACGTGCGGGGTGAGCTGGAAGCGCGCCGAGATGCGCGGATCGATGCCGATCGCTCCGTCCTCGTCGGAGTGGAAGCCGTCGAGGCGCAGACCGGGCGTCAGCGTGAAGCCCGGCTCCGGCTCCAGCACGACATCGCCCCAGACACCGATCGCGTAGTCGAGCCGCGTGGGGAACGCAGTCTCCACCTCGTCGTCCTGACCGACCAGTGTCGCCGAGTAGTTGGCGATCTCGGCGTCGATCCCGCTGCGCCACAGCGCTCGCTCGGACTGCTGGTGCTGCACCTCGCTGCGCAGCGCCACCATCTGACCGGTGACGTCGACCTCGTCGTTGGACAGCGTCTCGTTGCCAGTGCGGTCGTAGCCCAGCGTGACCGCTGACTTGAGCAACGTGCGTGAGTCGACGCGGCGTTCGTGCCGGAGATCGATGCGGTGAAACTCGGTGCTGAGGCCATCTTCGCCGCGGGTCGTGCGCTCGACCATGCCGTCGAAGGTCCGGCTCGAGGTCTCGACCGTGAAGTAGTCGTAGGAGCCGAACGAGAAGAGGGCGAGCTTGTCCTTACCGCTGGCGTCGTAACCGAGCCTGAGCTGGTAGTCCCAGTAACCGAGGTTCACCTCCGGCGCGACGAGCGAGACGATGCCGCCCGTGTACGAATAGCGCCCGCCGGCGAGCGCCGTGGCCCGGCCGTCGGCGAAAGGCGCCTCGAGCATCGCACCGGCGTCGAACAGGCGCACGTTGGCCTCGCCGTGGAACTCGGGACGAGGCGGCGTGGTCTCGGCCGCGACGATGCCGCCGCTGAAGCGACCAAAGCGCGCAGGATACCCACCCGGGTAGAGATCGACGCGCTCGACCAGGCCGGGGTGGACCACGCTCGGCCCGAGCGCGAAGTGATAGAGCAGGGGCACGCGGATGCCGTCGAGGTAGTAACCGACGTTGCCCGGGGGCGAGCCGCGTACGTAGAAGTACGGCACGCCCGTCGCGATCGGGGTGACGCCGGGCAAGATCTCGATCGCCCGGAAGGGGTCGCCGAAGGTACCCGGTATCTCGCGCACCTCAGCGCGAGTGAACGACACGCGATCCGGCGGCTCGCGCACGCCGATCACCACCAGGTCGATCGGCTCGTCCACCTCCGGCGCGGGCGGAGCCGTGGTCGGCGCCGGAGTCGTCGGGCTCTGACCCGAGGGGGGCGGAGGCTCGGGCTCGGGCGCTTTCGGCTCGGTGAAACGGAGCTCGAAGCGGATGCGTGCGGCCACGGAGACGCCCTGACGTTTGGCCGGCTCGAAGGTCCAACGGCGCGTCGCTTCCAGAGCGCGCTCGGCGAAGGGCGACTCGCCGCTCACCACCTTTGGATCCTGGACGCTGCCGTCCACGGCCACCGTCAGCTCGATCACGACGACGTGGTCGCCGTGGGCACCTTCCGGATAGACCGGCGCCGGCGTTTCCCGCGGCTGCGGGCGCTTGATCTCGTCGCTCGGTGGCGCCGGGGCGACGGGCAAGTCCGGTGGCGGCGTGGGCGCTGGCTCGGGCGCCTGCGCCAAAGCGTGCGACGCCACGCTGATCAGCGCGAGTGGCAGGCCAAGGCGCCATCCCGGAGCCACCGATAGCACTGTAGTCGAAGCGACACTCCGCGCCAGTGTGCGAGTATTCTCGCGCGGAGAATTACTGCCATGACCGACCCCAAGCCGCCGGCCCTGAAGCGCCTCGAGGAACTCAACCAGCAGGCTCTGGAGGGCGGCGGCGCTCTGCGCATCGACAAACAGCACGCCGCCGGCAAGCTGACCGCCCGGGAGCGCATCGAATATCTGCTCGATCCCGCGTCGTTCGTGGAGATCGGGCGGTTCGTCACCCACCGGGCCGTCGATTTCGGCATGGCCGAACAAAAATTCCTCGGTGATGGCGTGATCACCGGTTACGGCACGATCGAAGGCCGGCGGATCTTCGTCTTCGCCCAGGACTTTACGGTCTTCGGCGGCTCCCTGGGCGCCGCGCACGCCGAGAAGATCTGCACGATCATGGACCACGCCATGCGCGTGGGCGCGCCCATCATCGGGCTGAACGACTCGGGCGGCGCGCGCATTCAAGAAGGCGTGGCGTCGCTCGCGGGTTACGCCGACATCTTCTTGCGCAACACGCTGGCCAGCGGCGTGGTGCCGCAGCTGAGCTGCATCATGGGGCCGTGCGCCGGCGGCGCCGTCTACTCGCCGGCCATCACCGACTTCATCTTCATGGTCGAGAAGACCAGCTACATGTTCATCACCGGCCCGGACGTGATCCGGACGGTCACCCACGAGGAAGTGAGCAAGGAAGAACTGGGCGGCGCCGCCACCCACGCGGGCACCAGCGGCGTGTGCCACTTCACGGCCGCCGACGACCGCGCCTGCCTCGAGCTCGTGCGCGAGGTGCTGGCCTTCTTGCCCAGTAACAACGCAGAGGACCCGCCGGCGCGCGCGAGCGCCGATCCACTCGATCGCCAGGTCAGCGAGCTCGACGACATCATTCCCGCCGAGAGCAACAAGCCCTACGACATGGCTCGCGTCGTGCGCGCCGTGGTCGACGACAATTACCTGCTCGAGGTGCAGCAGGCCTTCGCGCAGAACATGCTCACCGGCTTCGCGCGCCTCGGCGGCAGGCCGATCGGCATCGTCGCCAACCAGCCGCAGGTGCTCGCCGGCGTGCTCGACATCGACGCCAGCGTGAAGGCCGCGCGCTTCGTGCGCTTCTGCGACTGCTTCAACATCCCGCTGGTGACCTGGGTCGACGTGCCCGGCTTCTTGCCCGGCGTCGATCAGGAGCACCGCGGCATCATCGCCCATGGCGCCAAGCTGCTCTACGCCTTTGCCGAGGCCACGGTGCCCAAGCTCACCGTGATCACGCGCAAGGCCTACGGCGGAGCGTACGACGTCATGAACAGCAAGCACATCCGCGCCGACGTCAGCCTGGCGTTCCCCACCGCCGAGCTCGCCGTGATGGGCCCCGAGGGAGCCGTCAACATCGTCTACAAGAACGCGATCGAGAGCGCCGAGGACAAGAACGCCGCGCGCGCTGCCTTCGTGCGCGAGTACCGCGCCCGCTTCGCCAGCCCCGAGATCGCCGCGGAGCTCGGCTTCGTGGACGAGGTGATCGCCCCGCGCGAGGTGCGCAAGCGGCTGATCCAGTACCTCGGCCTGCTGGCCACCAAGCGCGACAAGAATCCGCCGCGCAAACACGGCAATATCCCGCTGTAAACCGCAGAAATCCGGCAGCGATTGGGGGATGTGAAAACTCTCGCTCCCGGCCTGACCCACTTCTCCGCATACTGCTCGTGGTGGCCATGAACGTTTCGCTCTCGAGGGGGTTCGGCGCGCTGGCGCTGCTGTCTTTTTACTTGATCGCGTCCTGCGGCAAATCCGCGCAGGAGGACGACAGCCAGACGCACTGGCTGGCAAAGTGCTCGAGCTCGGACGAGTGTGCTGCAGGGCTGAGCTGCGTGTGCGGCCGCTGCCTGCAGCCGTGTGAGCCCGAAGCAGCGTGCTCGACGGCTGCCACGGGCGTCGAGACGAGCTGTTTTCAGACGGGCTCGGCTGCGGTGCAGGAGCTCTGCGGAGGCGATGACGCGCCCGCGCTCTGTCTGCAGGAGTGCAGCGGCGACGGCTGCGGCGAAGGCCTCGCCTGCGTCGAGGGAGCGTGTGTGCCGCGGGCCGGTTCGACGGACCACTGTAGCGACGGCGTGACCAGCGGCGACGAGAGCGACATCGATTGCGGCGGGTCGTGCCTCGCCTGTCCCGAGCGTGCAGCCTGCCTGCGCCACGTGGACTGCGAGAGCGCGGTCTGCCGCGCTGACGTGTGCCAGTCGGCCACGTGTACGGACGAGACGCGCAACGGCGACGAGACCGACGTCGATTGCGGCGGCGAGGTTTGCGCCCCCTGCGAGCCGGGGATGGTCTGCGCCGAAGCGAGCGACTGCAATTCCCGGGCTTGCGTCGACGAAATCTGCGCCGGACCAAGCTGTGTCGACGAGGTGCTGAATGGCGACGAGACCGACGTCGACTGCGGGGGCTCGTGTGAAGAGTGCCAGGACGGCGCGCGGTGCCTGGAGCAGGTGGACTGCCGCGAGCGTTGTGAAGATCAAGTCTGCACCAGCTGCCAGGACGGAGCGCTCAATGGTGACGAAACCGACGTCGATTGCGGAGGCGCGGCTTGCGCGGGATGTGAGCTCGAGCAGGGCTGCAATGAGGACTCCGACTGCGAGAGTGGGTTTTGCAGCCACCACGCCCTGTTCCCGACGCCGACCGAATTCGCGTGCAAGCCCGAGACCTGCGGCAACGGCGAGGTGGATGGCGACGAGACGGACGAGGACTGCGGCGGCCAGCTCTGCGAAGCCCAGTGTGAGTTCGGCCAGACCTGCCTCGAGGACGCTGACTGCTGGAACTACGTGTGTATCGACGGCTCCTGCCAGCAGCCGTGCACCGACGCCGCAACGGACTGCGGTACCGGCGCCGAGTGCCTGAACGAGGTCTGCGTCTACTGCACGACGCAGGACGACTGCGACGCGACCGAGACGTGCGTCAACAACTTCTGCCTCACCAACTGAGGCTAGCCCTCGGGCGGGTCGACGTACTCGACTTCCACGCCGCGCGGCGTGCGGAAGCGAGTGACGGCGCCCTCGGTCGCGATCACGTAGTTCGGCACCAGCGGCATCTTGCCGAAGCCGCCGGGCGCGTCGACGATGAACTTCGGCAGAGCGATGCCGGAGAGACGGCCCTGGAGCTCTTCCATGATGCGCAGGCCGACCTTGAGCGGCGTGCGCAGGTGCCCGCTGCCGCGCACCGGATCCGTCTGTAAGAGGTAGTACGGTCGCACGCGCTCGCGCACCAGGCCGCGGAACAGCTCGGTCAGCGTGCGGCTGTCGTCGTTCACGCCGCGCAGGAGCACGGTCTGGTTCATGACGGGGAAGCCGCCGTCGGCCAGGCGGCGGCAAGCGGCGCGCGTCTCCGGCGTGAGCTCCTTGGGATGGTTGAAGTGCGTCATCACCCAGAGCGGGTGGTGAGGCCGCAGCGCGCTCACGAGCTCGTCGGTGATGCGCTGAGGCAACACCACCGGCACCCGCGTCGCCAGGCGGATGGTCTCGACGCTCGGAATCGCGCGCAGCCGCTCGATCAGCGCGAGCAGCCGCGACGTCGCCATGGCCAGCGGATCACCGCCGCTGACGATGACGTCTTTGACCTCGGGGTGCGCGCTCAGGTAGCTGAACGCCGCCGCGAGCCGCTCGAGCGAGCGTGGCCCGCCGCCCTGCCCCACCATGCGGCTGCGCGTGCAGAAGCGGCAGTAAACGGCGCATCGATCGCTGACGAGGAGCAGCGCCCGGTCCGGATAGCGCTGCACGAGATCCGGCGCGACCTCGTGGGCCTCTTCGCCCAGCGGGTCGCGCATGTCGCCGAGCACGGTGAGCTGCTCCTCGCTGCGTGGCACGACCTGGCGACGGATCGGACAGGCCGGATCGTGACGATCGCAGAGCGACAGGTAGTAAGGCGTGACCGCGATCGGAAAGCCCTGCTGCTCGGCGTGGCGCGCGCCGCTGAGTTCCTCGGGTGAAAGCTCGAGCGCGCGTGCGAGATCATCGGCGCTGCGGGCGCTGTGGCGCAGCTGCCAAGTCCAGTCGCTCGGTTCAGCGAGCTCGTTCACGGCCTGGCTTTGGCGGAAGGGGCCGGCGGCGAGGCGCTCGGCAGCGCGAGCTTGGCGAGCGCCACGTCGTCGACCTGGACCTTGAACTTGCCGCGCAGCTCCTTTTCGAGAGCCGACTCGCGTTCACGGATCTTGGCCTGCACCACGGCCACGCGGATCGCGCGCTCCGCCTCCTGATAGCTGCGCGAGCGCGCGTCGGTCTTGCCGCTGAGGCGAACGACGTAGAAATCAGCGCCCTCTTTCACGATTCCGTCATAGACGTCACCGATCTTGGCGAGCTTGAAGGCCGCCTCGCGCACCGGCTCCGGCACGCGCGGATTGGCGCTGCGCGCGTCGCCGGGCGGACCGACGATACCGAGATCACCCGCGAGCTCGAGCGGGGGCGGGGGACCCGGCCGAAGCTTCTTGGCCTTGCCGTGGCGCTCGACGAGCTTGCCCCAGGCTTCTGCAGTGGCGCCCTGGGCCTGCGCGAGCACGCGCTTGGCCTCGGCCTCGCTGGCGAGCGTGATCGCCGCCACGCGCCGGCGCTCGGGCTCGTTGAACTCGTCCTTGTGCCCCTCGTAGTAGGCGCGCACCTCCGGCTCGGGCAGCTCGCTGGGGCCGGGGATGCCCTTCTTCACGTCACCGAGTAGCTCGTCGCGCATGAGCTGACGCAGGCGCTCCTCGGTTTCCGGCTTCTTGTCGAGGCCACGCCGGCGCGCCTCCTGCGCCAGGAGCTCGACCTCGATCATCTCGTCCAGCAGCTGTTTGCGGCGGTCCGGCGACTGGTAGCGGAGCCGCTCGAACGGATCCATGCGCTCCAGCGTGGCCGCATACTCACCCAGCGTGATGGTGCGATCCCCCACCTTGGCCAGTACCTTGGCCGCCAGCTCGGGCGACAGCGGCCGGGGTCCGGCGCTGGCCGACGCGGAGGCCGACGGCTGGGGGGCGTCCTGCTTCTTGCCGCAGGCCGAGGCCAGCGCCGCGACGAGGAGCGTCGCCGACGTCACAAAGCGAGCGCTTCGCAGCCGAGCCATGGCGTCCGGGGAATACTACGAGCCCCGCAGGCGCGCCAGACTGGTTGCGGTGTGCGCGCTGGGAGGCTACGGAAAGACCTCGTGGATACCGAAGCCGCTCAAAAGCTCAAATACAAGCGTGTGATCATCAAGCTGAGCGGCGAAGCCCTCAGCGGCAAGACCGGAGGCTCCGGCATCGATACGGCGACGCTGAAGGCGACCGCGATGGAGCTGGCCGAAGTCAGGGCCACCGGCGTCCAGATCGGAATCGTGGTCGGCGGTGGCAACATCTTCCGCGGGCTGCGCGGCGCCAGCGAGGGCATGGATCGTTCGCAGAGCGACTACATGGGCATGCTGGCGACGGTCATCAACTCGCTCGCGCTGCAGGACGCCCTCGAGCGCTGCGGCGTCCCCACGCGGGTGATGACGGCGCTCGAAATCAAGCAGGTAGCCGAGCCCTACATCAAGCGCCGAGCCATCCGGCACCTCGAGCGCGGCTACGCCGTCATCTTCGCGGCAGGTACCGGCAACCCGTACTTTTCGACCGACACGGCTGCGGCGCTGCGAGCCATGGAGGTCCGCGCCGATTGTCTGCTCAAGGCCACCAAGGTGGAGGGCATCTACGACCGCGACCCGGCGCGTCACGCCGAAGCAAAGATGCTGGAGCGGGTGACCTACGACCGTCTGCTGGCCGATCACCTGGCTGTCATGGATTCGACGGCGGTCGCTCTGTGCCGCGAGTACGGCCTGTTGATCCGCGTTTTCCGCATGACGCCCGGTAACATTCGCCGGGTCTGCCTGGGTGAGGGCGTCGGGACCACGGTCTCCCAAGAAGGCTGAGCGCCAACCTCCCCGGCCCCGGACACCAACCTCATGAATCTGGGCTAAGCTCCGCCCGGCATCATGTGGCAATCGCTCCCTGAGTTCGGGACCGGCGTCCTTTACGCCATTCTGGTAGCCGCCGGCTACACCTTCGCGGTGTCGCTAGCAGCCGGGCGCGGACATCCCCGGCTGCTGCAGTCGGCAAGGCTCGGCGCCTACGCCACCTGCTCGCTGGTCCTGTTCAGTGTCGTGCTCCTGGCCTACGCCTTCGCCACGCACGACTTCCGCATCCGCTACGTCGCTCGTTACAGCGACCGTTCGATGTCGGATCTCTACCTCTTCACCTCGCTCTGGGGCGGACAAGACGGTTCGCTCTTGTGGTGGGCGTTCCTGCTCTCGGGCTACACCGCCGCCTGCGTCGCCTGGCTCAAGGGGCGCTATCGCCAGCTGCAGCCCTACGTGATCGCCACGCTCATGGTCACGCTGTCCTTCTTCATGGTGTTGATGCTGTTCGCAGCCAACCCGTTCGAGGCCAGCATCGCGGGCGCGCGCGCCGACGGCGAGGGACTCAATCCGCTGCTGCAGAACTACTGGATGGTGATCCACCCACCGGCCCTCTACATGGGCTTCGTGGGTTGCGCGGTGCCGTTCGCGTTCTGCGTCGCCGCGCTGGTCACGGGCCGCCTCGACAACGAGTGGATCGTCGCCGTCCGCAAGTGGATGCTGTTCGCCTTCCTGTTCCTGTCGATCGGTAACGCGCTCGGCATGGTCTGGGCCTACGTCGAGCTTGGCTGGGGCGGCTACTGGGCCTGGGATCCAGTGGAAAACGCAGCCTGCCTGCCCTGGTTCTCGGCCGCCGCCTACGTCCACTCCACGATGATCCAGGAGCGCAAGAACATGCTCAAGGTCTGGAACGTCGTGCTGATCGTGATCACGTTCCTGCTCACCATCTTCGGCACGTTCCTGACGCGCTCCGGCATCATCGCCAGCGTCCACAGCTTCGCGCAGAGCGACATCGGCACCTACTTCCTGTGGTTCATCGGCTTCGTCATGGCGGCGGTGGCGGGACTCCTGGTGTGGCGCCTGCCTCAGCTCCGTGCGCGCACGGAAATCGAGAGCGTGGCCAGCCGCGAGGCCATGTTCGTGATCAACAACTGGGCGCTGCTGGGCGCGGCCACGTTCATCCTGGTCGCGACGATGTACCCGAAGCTCAGCGAGCTCTGGGGTGAGAGCGTCACCGTCGGCCCACCCTTCTTCAATCGCTGGATGGCGCCGATCGGCCTGCTCATCTTCGCGCTGATGGGCCTGGCGCCGCTGTTCGGCTGGCGCACCACCAGCAAGGAGTCGCTGAAGAAGGCGTTCACCGTCCCGCTGGTGGCGCTGGTGGTCACGCTGCTCGTGCACCTGCTGTTCGGCAATGCCCTGGGCTACCCGCCGCTCGTGCCGAAAGATGCGCCCTACCCGGGCCTCGCCGGCGTGATCCTGCAGAAGATCACCATGGTCTTGCCCGCGGTCACCGTGGCCCTCGCAGGCTTCAACCTGGCCGTCATCGTCCAGGAGTTCTACCGCGGCGTCAGCGCGCGCCGGCGCAGCGCGGCCAAGGGCGACGCGCCCGAGAGCGTGCTCACCGCGCTCGTGCGTCTGGTCGGCAAGAACCGGCGCCGCTACGGCGGCTACATCGTGCACGTCGGCATCGTCGGCATGTTCCTCGGCTTCGTCGGCAGCGCCTGGACCACCGACCGCGAGGCCTCGCTGAGCCCAGGCGAGACCTACAACATCGGGAACTACGCCCTTACCTACGAGGGACCGCGCATGTGCCCCGGCAACGCCAAATGCAGCGCCGTCGAGCAGTCCGACATCAACAAGCGCATGATCTTCGCCGACATCGGCGTCGTGCGCGACGGGGAGTCGCTCGGCCGGGCCTCACCCGCCAAGTTCATCTACCACCGGCAGCCGGAGATGCCGACCACGGAGATCGCGCTGGTGCGCTCGTGGCACGAGGACCTCTACCTCGTGGTGGGTACGGTGGACGCGCAGAGCAAGCGCGCGACGTTCCAGTTCCACATCAACCCGCTGGTCTCGTTCATCTGGTTCGGCGTCGGCATCCTGATCCTGGGCGCCGGCATCTCGCTCTTTCCGGAGCTCAGCCTGCGCGAGGCGGGAGTCCTGGCCTACGCACGCGCCGGCTTCGGCGTCGGCACCAGCCTGATCTTCGCGCTGTGGCTCGCGGTATCTCCGTCGACGGCCTACGCCAAATCGGTGACCACGCGCAGCGCCGCCGTGCAGGTAGCTGAAAAGCGTGGGCCGGTCCGCCCGCTCGACTCGCGCTGGCCGCTGCCGATCGTGCTCGGCCTGGCGACTGGCATCGGCGTCGCCGCGCTCTCACGCCGCGGGCGAACCACCTAAGGAAGCATCTCCTTCGTGTCCCCTCGAACCCTTCGTGTCACTCTGCTCATGGCGACGGCGTGGGCCGTCGTGCTCACCGCGGGATTCTACGGCTACGGCCCGGCGCTGATGGCGCTGGCGGCCGGCGCCCTCTTGCTCGGCATCACTCTGCTCTGGGGCAGCGTGCAGAGCCTGACGGGAGAGACGCCGCTCACGCTCGAAGAAGCGCTGACGCTGGGCGCGCCGAGCGCCGAAGAGGAACAGAAGCGGGCGCTCCTGCGCGCGCTCAAGGACCTCGAGTACGAGCGCAGCGTCGGCAAGATCACGCCCGAGGATTACAAGGAGCTCTCCGCGCGTTACCGCGCCGAAGCGATCCGTCTGATGCAGGACCTCGATGAGAGCCTCGGCCCAGCGCGCGAGCGCGCCGAAAAGCTCCTCAGCGAACGCCTGGCTCGGGAAGCCGAGGAGGCCCGCGAGGAACAAGAAGCCGAAGCTCCGCCGTCGGAGCGCGCCCCTGACTCGGACCAAGGCGACGAGGACGAGGACGAGGACGAGGACGAGGACGAGGCGAAACCTGCCGTCACGGCGCCAGACGAAGAACCCAAAGCGAAGCCCGCGGAGGAGCCCGTGGCCGCGACGGAACCCGAGGTGAAGGCGTGATGCGGCTGATTGTTTGGGTGATCGCGCTGGTCTGCGCGCTGCCTGCCGCGGCCTACGCCCAGGCTGCTCCCGCACCCGTTCCAGCCGGGGCGGCGCCGGCCCAGCCGGCTCAGCCAGCTGCCGCGAACCCGCATGCTGCGAACCCTCACGCCGCGCCGCAGCGGCCTCAGGATCGCAGCGCGCCGGCGGCGGACCTGCCGCCCGGCAGCGTGGAAGCGACGATTCACGACGCCAGTGGCGCCCCTCAAGCGGGGCTCGAGGTGCGCCTGGGCATCCTGTTCGAGACCGTGGCCGAGGGCCAATCGCGAGACTCGAAGACCGCCAGGACGGACGCCGAGGGTCGCGTGCGCTTCGACGGACTGAAGTTCGGCAGCAGTCACAGCTACCGCGTGACGCTGAAGTACGCGGATGCCCAGTACGGCTCCATGCCCTTCAACCTGCGCGAAGACTCGGGCCAGCGGGTGCTCCTGCACGTCTACCCCTCGAGCAGCGAGTTCTCGAAGGTGGCGGTGCGCATGCAGGGCTTTCTCTACATCGCGCCGCGTGACGATCTGTTTCAGTTCGAGGTGCTCTATCGCGTCTTCAACCTCGGTGACGTGACCTGGTTGCCGCGCAACGTGGTCATCACGCTACCCAAGGATTTCAAGGCATTTCGCGCTGAAGAGGGCATGACGGACGCCAAGTTCGAGGTCGTCGAAGGGCGCGGCGCGAAGCTCAGCGGCACGTTTCCGCCCGGACAGACGCAGCTCTCATTTCGCTTTCAGGCGCCCAAGGGCAGCGACGATACGATGGCGTTCGACGTCGACCTGCCCAAGGGCGTCGCCGAGATGCGCGTCATCGCCGAAGCCAACCCGACCATGACGTTGCAGGTCGATGGCTTCGAGTCCACGCAATCAGACGTCGCCCAGAACGGCACCCGCGTCCTGGTCACGCGCAAGCTCGTGCAGCGCAAGGACGAAGACGTGGGCGGATTCACCGCGGTGATCACGGGCCTGCCGCAGCCGGGCCTGGGCCGGTGGTTTGCAGTCGCCATCGCGTTCGTGCTCGCCGGCATCGGTCTGGCCTCTGCTCGCGGCTTGTTCGACAAGGGCAGCGACACGGGCGGCGGCGCGGACGAAGATCGAGAGCACGCGCGCACGCTCATCCTCGACCAGCTCGTCGCGCTCGAGCGCTCGCGGCAAGCCGAGGCCATCGGTCCTCGCGCCTACCAGCGGGCTCACCAGGAGCTCTTGGATGCCCTCGCCAGGCTGAGCTCCAACGGCAGCGCCGAGCGGAAGAAGAAGACCAAAAAACGCTCCGCCAAGCGACCGGCCGAGGCCTCCCCGACCAGGGCTTCGGGCCTGAGCAGAAGCTCTGGAAAACCCTGAGGAACACCCGCGGCCTGACTGCGGTGACGGGAATTTGTCCCCTCCGCTCCTACATCCGGGGCCAACGTCCACCAACAGCCCACACGGCGATTAGTCCAATGACTTCATGCGGTTGCGGACTAATCCCCACTTTCCACAGGGCCTACCTCTCCTACTAGATCTTTAAATTTCTCTCTGTCGATCTCAGAGAGGGGGCTGTGGGCAGTGCTGGCGGGGAGGGCTCGCGAGAATCTCAGCGATCGGGCGAGCGGACGCTGGCGCCCCAGGGCAGTCCCGGCTAACACCACCGGCGCGATGCACGTCGTTGTCAGCAAAAAAGACCTGGTTCGCGTCCTGGGCCGATGCCAGGGGGTCGCGGACAAGAAAAGCACCATGCCGGTGCTGGGCAACGTTCTGCTCGAGGTCGACGGTCCCGCGCAGCTGCGTCTCGCCGCAACGGATCTGTACCTGGCCGTGACGGGTAAGATTCCGGCGCGCGTCGAGCAGGGTGGCTCGGTGGCGCTCGGTGCTCGCGACCTGTTCGAGCGCGTGAAAATGATGCCCGAGGGTGATATCGCGATCAGCACCTCCGGCGCCGCCACGACGATCCGTGCCATGGGCGCCTCGCGCCGTTTCACGCTGCACGGCATCCCCGGTGAGGAATTTCCTGCGCTGCCGCAGCAAGAGGCGTCGGCAGCGGTGCTCAGCCTCGACGTCGACGCTCTGGCGCAACTGATCAGCGCAACGCACTTTTCGATCTCGACCGACGAGACGCGCCTGCACTTGAATAGCGCCTTGTTCGAGTGGGACGGCGAGCGCGTGCGCATGGTCACCACGGACGGACATCGCCTGAGCCTGATGGAGACGGTCGTCAGCGGTAAGAGCGCGAGCTCCACCATGCTGATTCCGCTCAAGGGTGTGCTCGAGCTCAAGCGCCTGTGCGACGAAGCTGCGGCCGAGTCCGGCGGCGATGCAGCGCAGATCAAGATCGCGCAGAGCGGACCCAACGCGTTCTTCCAGCTCGCGGGCTACGAGTTCAGCGTCAAGCTCGTGGACTCGCAGTTTCCGCCCTACCACCAGGTCATTCCAGAGCGCAGCGAGCGTGTCGTGCGCGCGCCGCGTCTGGCCGTGTCGGACGCGCTGCGCGCGGTGTCGGTCGCCGCCAGCGACCGCACCGGCGGCGTCAAGCTGACCGTGACCAAGAACAAGCTGCGCGTCGAGAGCGAGAGCCCCGAGAGCGGCGAGGGCTTCGACGAGCTCAGCATCGACTACGACGGCCCCGACATCACCATCGGCTTCAACGCGCGCTACTTCCTCGACGTGCTCGGCGCGGTGATCGACGACGAGGTCACGATCGGCGTCAGCGGTGAGCTCGATCCAGCGGTGATCAAGCCGGCCACCTCGAGCGGCGGCTCGACCTACGTGGCCGTGATCATGCCGATGCGGATTTGAGTCACCTCAGGTCCCTTCGTTTTGCGAGCGTCTCCGTCCGCTCGCTGCGCAACATCGCGAGCCTCGACTTCACGCCGTCCCCCGGCCTCAACATCGTCGTAGGCGAC
>DATLIL010001020.1:0-3076 GCA_035539475.1 Polyangiaceae bacterium | reverse complement strand
TGAGCGGCGTGGTGCAGGCGGCGGGTAAGCCGCTGGTGGTCGAGCCGATGGACGGCGTGAAGATCCGCATCGATGGCGATCTGCGCGAGTGGCCGAACAAGATGACCGAGCTCGGTCAGACGTTGCAGGGCAGCGCAGGGGGCGATCCGAAGGCGAAGGCGGTGGTCGGGTACGACGAGAAGAACCTGTACGTGGTCGTCACCGTCACCGACAACAAGCTGGCGCAGGGGGACCATGCGACGCTGCACCTGGCGTTCCCGAAGGGGCGCGACTCGGTGACCTATGACGTCGACCTGCACCCGGGCATTCCCGGGAAGAGTCCCGGCGCCGTGAAGGTGAAGGGCGGGCCGGCCGCTGGTGCCAAGCTGGTCGAGGCACCGACGGACAAGGGCTGGGAGTTCGAGGCTCAGATCCCCTGGTCGATTTTCCCCGAGGCGCAGCGCACGCGCGTCGGGTTGCGGGCGTCGGTATCCCTCTCCGACTCGGACGGCGGCGGCGTGAAGACCGTGATCGGCACGGCCAGCGAGACGTCGGGCCGGCGCATGCCGCCGCTGATGCTGTCGTTCGAAGCCGGCCTGCAGAACCTCGGCGGGAGCCCGTCGCGCGAGATTTTCGGCAACGTGAATGGCGAGGGCATGATCGAGAAGGTCGCCATTTACGGAAAGTACCTCACCATCACCGGCCCGCGCTTTCGTGGCGGTAAGGAGTTTTACTACGGCGAGCTCGGCGTCGACCGCGCCGACAAGGTGACCAAGCTCGATCTGCACGACTTCGACGGCGACGGCATCGAGGAGATCGTGGTCCAGAAGCGGATCGGCTCCTCCGACGAGTACCGCGAGCTCCTGGAGGTGATGAAGGTCGGCAAGGACGACACGCCGTTTGCGACGTTTACCCACGAAGTCGGGATCAAGAACAAGGACGGCTTGATCGAGAACAAGGTGAAGATCTCGGGCAGCACGATCGAGATCGCGCAGGGCGAGGCCGAGGGCTTCGAGCCGGACACCTACGACCTACCGCTGCCTGGCGGCGGCGTGGAGTCGGCCCTCTTGCCCTGGGATTCGATCGGTAGCCGCAGCTACAAGTACCAGGGCAGCGGCTTCCAGAAGGAAGGCGAGAAGAACTGGGAGCCCAAGACGAAGAAGGGTGGGGGAGCGTCCGCAGCCAAGAAGAAACGCGCCAGCGCCTCGAACGAGCCGCCGCCTCCTCCGCCGCCGAGGCCGCCGACGGCCGATGAGCTGCTCGACCGGGTCTACGCCCTTTATCGCAAGGATCGCGGCGTCGGCGGCGGTAAGCCGCGCTTCGACTTCGTGACCGACGTGGCCGGGGACACCGGGCCGGAGCGCGTGCTGATCCACGACCGCGACATCGTCGTCTTCGGTAAGGGCTTTCGCCAGGGTCAGAGCTACGCCTTCATCACCGTGGGCGTGCCCGAGTCCAAGGACATCCTCGACGCCACCGCGCGCGATCTGACCGGCGACGGCAAGGCCGAGATCATCGTGCGCGGAGTCTTGCACGCCAAGGCCAGCAAGGAGCTGGGCGGCGACACCGTCGATCGCCACGCGCTGTTCGTCTACGGCATCCAGGGCGACAAGGTGGTGCGTATCTTCGCGGCCGAGACCGGCCGCTCCCTCGGCAAGGATCGCATCCTCGGCGCCGTCGCCTTCGAGAACGACAAGAAGGGCCTTTCCATCGAGCTGCGTCCGGCGCAGGCGGTGGGCTGGACGGAGAAGAGCTACCCCTTCCCGCCCGACACGACGACGGCCGGCGGCCTCGAGCCACTGCTCTTGCCCTGGGGCGACTCCGCCAAGCGGCGCTATCGCTATAACGGCAGCGCGTACGTGCTCGAGTAGCTACCGCCGAGCAGGATTTCAGCGTTCCTGCTAAGCTTCGAGTCATGTCGGAGCCGGCCAAGCGACGCGCCACGTACGACGATATCGTCGCGCTGCCTCCGCACGTGGTCGGTGAGATTGTGGATGGGGAGCTCAACGTGAGCCCTCGCCCGACCTCGCTACATGCTCGTACGGCCACCGAGATCAGCGGGGAGCTCGTTCCGCCGTTCGGCCGCGGCCGTGGGGGGCCAGGTGGATGGATCATCCTGATCGAGCCAGAGCTGCACTTCGGAGCGGATGTCCTGGTCCCTGATCTCGCTGGCTGGCGCCGCGAGCGCATGCCCGAGCTTCCCGACGCTCCCTTCCTGGAATTGGCTCCCGACTGGGTGTGTGAAGTGCTGTCCCCTTCCACTGCCCTCTTCGACAAGAAGCGAAAAGTCCCCATCTATGCCCGCGAGTCGGTCCGGCACGTCTGGCTCGCCGATCCGCTGGCGCGTTCGCTCGAGGTCCTTCGGCTCGATGGCGTGAGCTACAGAGTGGCCGGTACGTTCGGCGGAGACGACCCGGCCCGCATCGAGCCATTCGATGCCATCGAGTTCGACGTCGCGACGCTCTGGAAGCGCTAGCTGAGCGGAATCCCTCGTCGCTCACAGCGCGCAAGAAGGCGCAGCACTAGCGCGCAAGCGTTGCGCAAACTCACGAGTTGCCGGAGTGGGGCGGCAGAGATTCTATGTGCGGGTGTGATTCGCCATTCATGTCGAATGGCCACCGCATAAGACGAAGGGGTTAGAGCACATGAACATCGCGTTTTTGGCCTGGGAGACACTGCATACGATTCCCATCGGCGGCGTCGCCCAGCACATTACCGAGCTCGCTGCCGCGCTGCAGCGCCGTGGTCACGAGGTGCACGTGTTCGCGCGTCTCGGGGAGGGTCAGTCCACGTACGCGGTGATCGACGGGGTCCACTACCACCGTTGCCCGATCGATCTGAACCCCGATTTCGTGACCGAGATGAACTCGATGTGCAACGCCTTCGTCTATTACATCGGCCAGACCGAGGCGCACATGAACCGCCGCTTCGACATCATTCACGGGCACGACTGGCTGTGCTCGAAAGGTATCGTGCAGGCCAAGAACGACCGCGGCAGCCGCGTGGTGCTGACCATGCACTCCACCGAGTTCGGTCGCAACGGTAACCACGTGCCCCAGGGCACCGCACAGCGCATCTCGGCGATCGAGAGCGAGGG
>DATLIL010001019.1:0-9911 GCA_035539475.1 Polyangiaceae bacterium | reverse complement strand
GTGCAGGAGTCGCCGTCGAAGCAGTCGCCGTCGAGCTCACAGCAGTCGGCCACCGCCTCGTAGCTGCAGGTGCCCGAGTCGCAGCTGTCCGTGGTGCATGCGTTGCCGTCGTTGCAGTCCTCGGCGGCGACGCAGCAGGCCTCTTCGGCCGTGGTCGTGCAGGAGCCGGCCGCGCTGTCGCAGGCCGCCGTGACGCAGCTGCCGGTCGCACCGCAGTCGGCGACGTCGGCGCAGCAGCCCGCGGTCGGCAGCGCCGTGCACAGGCGCGTCTCGAGGTTACAGGTGTGGGCCACGCAGCCGTCGTTGTCGCAGTCGTCGTCGGTCAGGCAGCAGCCGGCGATCTCCTCGTGAGCGCAGGAGTTGTCGCCGTCACAGCTGTCGGCCGTGCACGGGTTGCCGTCGTCGCAGTCGCCCGTCGTATTGCAGCAGTTGCTGGTGGACTCGTACGAGCAGGTAGCGTCCTCGCAGCTGTCCGTGGTGCAGGCGTTGCCGTCGTTGCAGTCGTCGGTGTCGGGACAGCAAAAGGGCTTGGTCTTGTGGACGCAACGGCCAGTGTCCTCGTCGCAGCTGTCGTTCGTGCAGTCCGTCTCGTCGGCGCAGTCGTCGTCCGTCGTGCAGCAGTCGGTGATGGCGGAGTTCTCGCAGACGTGATCGGTCGCGTTACAGAGGTCGGCGGTGCAGACGTCGTCGTCGCCACACTGACCGTCGCTGGTACAGCAGCCGTCGATGGCCACGTGCTCGCAGGCGTTGCCGGTACAGGCGTCGTCGGTGCAGGGGTTGCCGTCGTCACAATCCTCGGCCGCCGCACAGCAGTTGGCCACGGCGCTGAACCCGCACTCGTGCGTGGTCGGGTTGCACACCGCGACGCTGCAGGCGCCCTCGGCCGCCGGGCACTCGCTGTCGATGTTGCAGCACTCGGTGTCGACCAGGTAGTTGCAGCGGCCGCTCACATCGTTGCAAACCTCGGTGGTGCAGGCGTTGCCGTCGTCGCAGCTGGTCGCCGGACAGCAGCCGTCCACGGACTCGTGCTCGCACTTGCCCGTCGCGACGTCGCAAGTGTCGGTGGTGCACTCGGTGGCGTCCGCGCAATCTTCGGGGCCGTCACAGCAGCCGGCCTCGTCATTGGGCGTGAACACGCACTTCAGGTTCTCGCACGTGTCGGTGGTGCAGACCTTGCCGTCGTTGCACTCGTCGCTCGTGTTGCAGCAATTGGGGATCGGGTTGTGCACGCACTCCCCGCTCGCCGCACCGCCCGCGCCCGCGCCCGCCGCGGCGATCTCGCAGACCTCCTCGGTGCAGATGTTGCCGTCGTCCACACAGTCGTTGTCGTCGCTGCAGAGCGCCTGCGAGATGGTTGCGACCGTGGACGCGTCGGGCTCTGCGCCGCACGCCAGAAAGAGCGTGGCGCTCGAGAAGAACAGCGTGAGCGCGGAGCCGAGCCTACGACCGACCTTGTTGTTTGAGCGCTTGTTCATGGTCATGGCTCACCGGATCATCGGACAGCCGTAGACGACGTCGACACGCCGCGCGCCCGTGCCCTCGACGAAGTTGCAGACGCTGCCCTTGAGCTGCAGCGTGGTCGAGCCCTCGGCGATCTCCCACTCGGCGCCGTCTTCGGACGGCACGACCTTGCAGTCCACGGCCACGTTCACCAGCTCGAGGTTGGGCGGCTCGGTGGCGAGCTCGATCTCGCAAGAGCGCACGAGGTGTGTCGTGATGTCGGTGAAGGTCTGGGCCAGCGCTTCCACGCCGCCGGTGGCCTCTACCGCGTAGTACTGGGGATCACCGGAGTTGGGCACGCCGCCAGCGGTCGCGAAGTCGTTCAGGTACGCGGCGTAGAGCTCGGTGCCGGGAATGCCGACCACGAACGTGGGGATGCCCTCGGCCGCCAGCGCCTCGATCTGGGCGACCACGTCGGCGTCGTCCAGACAGCCCTCCGGAAGATCGGCGCAACAATTGTTGGAACACTGGCCGTCCAGCGTGTACGTGCAGGTCTCGGCGTCACAGGAGTTGTCCGTATTGCAGTTCGGACCACCGTCGGTGGCGAGCAGCACGTAACGATCGCCTTCCAGCATCGAGCCCTCGCCGTTGACGAAGTAGTCGAAGGCGCTCTGCAGGGCCGCTGCGGTCGGCGTGCCGCCGCTCGGCTCGGTGCCGTCCAGCGCGTCGAGGATCTGCGGGATGGCGTCGGCGCCGGGTTGGATGGCGACGTTGACCGCCGAGGAGCCCGCGGGCACCTCGCAGCAGATCGAGCCCTGGCAGGTGTCGCTCGGGATCTCCTCGTCGAGCGAGAAGGGGTAGAGGATCAGGCCGAAATTGGCATCGCCCGAGACGTCGTTGAGCGACTCGTCGAGCGCCGACTTCAGCGCTGCCCACTTGTCCGTATCGAAGCCCTCGGGCTGGTCGACCATGCTCTTCGACTTGTCGATCACGAGCATGATGTTGGCGATGTCGTAGTTGGCTTCGAGCGAGGTCACGCCGCAGTCGCCGAGACCCTCGAGCTCCTCGCAGCCGGGAGGAGCGGACGAGCCGTCGTTGCCGCCCGCGCCGGTGGCGCCGCTCTGACCGCCGTCCCCGATGCCGATCCCCGTAGTACCCGCGGTGCCGGCCGTGGGCGCGGGGGCGGGATCCTCCTTGTCCTCGGATTCCACCAGACCGCAGCTCGCGGCGAGGAAGACAGCAGAGACCAGAATGACGGAGGTACGAAGGGCTTTTCGCATTTGGCTGTTCCCGATCTGTGCTGACACTCCGATATTGCGGCGGCCGTCCGCCGAGAGTCCAGCTGACGCTAGTGTAGTCACATCGAAAGCGCGGCTCATAGTTCCGAAGTGCTACAATTTCTCGCTCTCGCGGTAAGCCGCACCGACTTGCACGCAGTGAGTGGGTGAAGCGCGCAGAAAATCTCTGACGTCACTCGCGACTGACGAGGGCGACGTGATTTCTCTTCAAGCGGCCTGGTTTGCTCGCTGCCGCTTGGACCTCACCCGGTCCGGATGTGCCGATCTGGGAACGTGCCCGATCAGTCGCGCGTCGCGAGGAAGATACGGATCACGTACCAGAACATCAGGGCCACCGACGCGAACAGCTCGAGCGCCGCACCCACGTAGCGATCTTCGGGGAAGTGGTGGATGACATTGGAGGTGTCGTACAGGACCGCCGCGCCGGCGAAGGCGACCATGGCCACGGAGAAGAAGACGCCCAGCTGGAAGCCGAACAGGATGCCGCTCGCGATCAGCACCATGGCCGCGATACCGCCCCACATCAAAATGCCGCGCAGGAACGAAAAGTCCTTGCGCGTGACGAAAGCGACGGCGGTCAGGCCCGCGAAACCGAGCATGGTGGTGATGCCGGCGCTGGAGATGACGCCGGGGGCGTAGCGCTCCGCGTAAGCCAGGAGCGGTAGGAAGATGATGGCTTCGGCCAGGACGAAGCCCCCGAGCGCCGCGTACTGGGCAACCTTCGAACGGGCGGTGTGAGCGGCGCGGCTGGCGACCCAGCTCGCGACCATGAACAGACCCAGCACCAGCAGCCAGCTCACGCCGGCCATGGCCGACAGGATCACGTCCGCCAGGCCGCTCGCGAACAGGCCGAACTCGATAGCCGCAAACGCGATGATGGCGCCGAAGAGGTGATTGTAGGTCCGGCTGATGAAGCGGGCGCGCGCTTCGACAGGGTCGTAGACAACTGCTGAGGATTGATAGCCGTAGCCAGTGTTCATGCTGCGCTCCCGTTCGAGGTAACCGCGTGTACCCGTCGACCGTAGCCTACTTGTTCCGGCCGACGACCGCCAACCTCCGGGGGCCTTAATGCCGCAGTGTTGCAGAGGACCGCACACAGTCGCGGAGGATCCGTACAAATCCGCTGAAAAGGAGTGTGCCGGCCCACGGCACAGGGCTTGCTGAGTTCGCGAATATCCTCGGTTTCTCGGCAACCGGAGGACGGAGGCCGCCATGATTCACGTCACGAGCTCGACCCGCGACGAACAGCTGCCGTACGCGTTTCGCGTCATGGTTTGCGAGGTCATGTCCACCGCGCTTCTGGTCGCACATCCAGAAGAGCAGATCGAGCGGGTGCGCGAGCGATCGCTCGAACGCGGCGTCCACCACGTCATCGTGCTGCACCGTGACGGCGATCTGATGGGCATGGTCTGCGCCTGCGACATGGACGACGTCTGGCCCGACGCTCGTGTCCGCGACGGGATGAGCGGGTCCCCGATGTACATCGGCGAGAACCAGACGCTGGCCGCCGCCGCGGAGACGATGCTGCGCTACGGCATCGGGGCCCTGCCCGTGCTCAACGGCGGCGGGCGGCTGTCCGGCATCGTCTGCCGCTCCGACTTGCGCAGCCTGGGAGTGCTGCCCAACCAGCGCGGGGTGGACCGCTGCGCGTCCTGCGGAGGGAGCCATCGCCTGCTGCCGCGCAACGGCGGCGGCGTCTGCTTTTGCCGATCCTGCGTCGAGGCTGGCCGTCACACCCTCGACGACTTCTACGTCGTGCTGGGCGGCGGCGACTGAGGGCGGCCGGGCTCCAGGGGTCAGTAGGCGGGGGCGCCGCTGCTCGTCTGAATGTAGTCGAACAGGCGATCGATCTCGCCCTGCTGGTCGACCACCTTGTGTTTGACCAGATCACCGATCGAGACCAGGCCGATCAGGATGCCGTCGTCGATCACGGGCAAGTGACGCACGCGCCTCTCGGTCATCAGGGCCAGGCAGTCGTCGAGCCCGTCCCCGGGACGAACCGCGACCACCGGCGATGACATGATCTCGTGCACCATCGTGGTGCGTGACGTTCGACCCTCGATCGCCACCTTTCTCAGGTAGTCGCGCTCGGTGATGATGCCGAGCACGGCGTCCTCCTCGAGCACGATCAGAGCGCCGACCCCGGCGCGGACCATCTGCGCGATGGCGTCGAAAACGGTCGAATGGGGATCGATGGTGAACACGTGCGAGCCCTTGTCGCTTAGTACTTCCGATACCGTGGACATCGATGACCTCCACGGCGTTTTAAGCAGGTTTCGTGCCCGCTGCGGACTGTTTCAATTCGCCTCCCAGTGCGCGCCCTCCATGGCACGCGGACTGCTTCGAAATCGAGCAATGGTTCGCAAGAGCATGCGCGTGGCCAAGACGGCGCGGCGCTCGCCTCGCTCTGCGGCCCGCCTCGACGTCGACATCCCGGTGTCGCGCGTCATGGTCGAGAACCCGTTGTGCGTCACCCCCGAGCTGAGCGGAGCGCTCGCCCGGCTCTTGATGCTCGACGAGAGCGTCGGCGCGCTGCCGGTGGTCGACGACGTGGGTCGCCCGATCGGCATCCTGTCGAAGACCGACATCGTACGGCGCGGAGCGCCGGAGCGTAGCAGCGAAAGCGAGGCCGACGAGGCCCCGCTCTGCCGGCCGAGCTCGAGCGAGAACGACAGCGAGGCGAGCAGCTTGCGAGCGCTCGAGTCGTACGTCGCCAGTGTCACCGAGCCGACGGTCGCGGATCTGATGAGCCCGACGGTGGTGAGCGTGCCCGCAGAAACGACGGTCGTGGAGGCTGCTCGCATCATGCTCGAGCACGACGTCCATCACCTGCCGGTCACCGGCCGGCGCGGCAAGCTGGTGGGCATGCTCTCGCCCTTCGACCTGGTGCGCGCGATCGCGCGGGTAACGAGCGCAAAGCCCGAACGCAAGACGGGATAGCCGGCTCAGCGCGACTTACTCGGCCGCCTGGCGCAGGGCTCGGGCCGGCCCGCGCGTGAAGCGTAGCTCCGGGCCGAAGGGCGCGACGCGATCGCCCAGGTGCTCGCAAATCGAAGCCTGGACCTTGCGCCAACACGCCTCGTCCAGCGAATGGCCGTCCGCGTCGACGACGTCGAGCTCGTGCAGTGTTCGATCGCCGAGGACCTGCGCGTGAACACGCACGACCTGCACGCCGCTGGAGAACAACAGCCGGTAGAGCTCGTGGATCAGGTCGTCGCGCGCCGGCGCTTCCACGGTGAGGATGCAGGAGACGGCTCCGCGCTCGAAGCGCAAACGCGTCGAGCCCAGAACGGATGTGGTGCGAACTCCGCTCTTCTCTTCCGAGTCGGGCGTCGGATTCAGTGCCGGTTTTTCCGCCGTCCCAAGAGCGCGCTTCATCGTCCTCTCGTCCTCCGCTAACCAGGAGCGCGACTGCAGCTCGTGTGCCACGAAGGGCGAGCCAGCGGGTCCAGTAGCGCCCTCCGAAATGCGGTGGCTTCGCAGCCCTGGTCACCGGGTCGGTAGGGGGGGGCGCAGAATCAGGCGCGGCGTTTCGCAACAACGGCCGCGCACTCGTGGCTTTTGGTCACGCCACCACGGTGCGATGGGCGCGACTGGGGCGAAGGGACAACGTGGCCGGCACAAAAGCTTGGCTCCGATGTAGACGCGATCAACCGTTAGTGCGACGAACTCGGTTGCAAGGCCGACCGGGCCACATAATTCTAGTCTTTGGCGCCCCCTAACAATTTGTGCTGCTGTTGGAGGATAAGACTTTGCGACCTTCCGTGCTCATCGTTGCCGCCAACGCAGCGCCGCTCGCGTCCGAGCTCGAACGTGCGGGTTGGGCCACTACCCTGGCCAGCTCGCCAGCCGTCGCCAGCGCGGCGCAGCCCGGAGTGATCATCGTCGATCCTGGGACGCTCGATCTGAGTACGAGCGAGGCCGTGGGTTCCGTGAGCGCCAAAAACCCCTCGGTGCCGGTGGTGGTGCTGGGGGATACCAAGCTGGAGAGTGCGATCGCCGCGCTGCGAGCCGGAGCCGCCGACTACCTGGAGCGGGGCGTACCCGGCGCGGAGGTGGCGACGACGCTGCGGCGGCTCCTCGAGCAGCGGGTGATCGCGGAGGTCCTCGCAGGCCGGCCTGCTCCCGGCCAGCAGTATCCCGAGCTCGTGGGTGATAGTGCGGCCCTGACTGCTTTGCGCGCGCGCATTCGCCAGGCAGCGAGCTCGGAGGTGACGATCCTCCTGGTCGGTGAGACGGGCTCGGGCAAGGAGCTTCTGGCGCGCCTGATTCACGCCAGCGGAGCGCGCCGACACGGTCCCATCGTGGTGGTCAATTGCGCGGCCATCCCCGAATCTCTCGCGGACAGCGAGCTCTTCGGGCACGTGAAGGGGGCCTTCAGCGGCGCCCTGGCTCCCCACCGCGGACTATTTCGAGCAGCCCACGAGGGCACGCTGTTTCTCGACGACGTCGGCGCACTCTCACTCGACGTTCAGGCCAAGCTGCTGCGCGCGCTCCAGCAGCGCTCGGTGCGGCCCGTGGGCTCCAGCCACGAGCTTCCCGTCGACTTCCGGGTCGTGGCCTCGACCACGGTGGATCTCGAGCACCTCGTGCGGGCTGGTCGCTTTCGCGAGGACCTCTACTACCGTCTGGCCGTGTTCGAGGTTCACGTCCCGACGCTGCGCGAGCGCGAGCTCGACGTGATGCTCCTGGCCGAGCGCTTCCTGGAGGAGGCCAGCGTACGCACCGGCAAGCAGATCCGTGGCATCGCGCCGGCCGTGGCGCGCGCCTTCCTGTCGTACTCCTGGCCCGGCAACGTGCGCGAGCTCCGCAACTGCATCGACTACGCGGTGGCCGTGGCTCGCTACGACCACCTCACGGACTCGGATCTGCCGGACGCGATCAAGGCGAAGCCCGAGCAGTCGCTGACCCGCGGCGACGACGACATGCGCTGGGACACGGTCGAGCGCCGCCACATCGAAGCGGTGCTCAGGTCCGTCACCGGCAATCGCGCTCACGCCGCGCGCCTGCTCGGCATCGACCGGAAGACACTGCATCGCAAGCTCGAACGCATGAACATCGACGTTCCGCCGCGCACGCGCTCCGGCACGCGCCCGCGCGAAATGGGCGCCGAGGGCGAGGCATCCGCGGATCAGCCGACCGGCACCGACGGTGAGCCAGCGCCGGACGAAGCCGAGCCTCACTCGACGCGATATCGCTTCATCTTCCGATAGAGCGTCACGCGGTCGATGCCGAGCTTGCGCGCTGCCTCGGAGCGGTTGCCGTTGGCTTCGCGCAGTACGCGCTCGATGTGCCGGCGTTCCACCAGCTCGAGCTCGACCGAGCCCGGATCAGGGATGACCTCCGCGCCCGGGCCGGCGTTACGCACGCGGGCGGGCAGATCGCCGACGTCGAGCACGCCGCCTTCGGAGATGGACATGGCGGCGAGAACACTGTTTTCGAGCTCGCGCACGTTGCCGGGCCAGGGGTAGGTGCGCAGCGCGACGAGCGCCTCCGCCGTGAGCACGAAACGCTGCTCGGGCGAGAACTTCGTCAGGAAGTGTCGGGCCAGCTCCTCGATGTCGTTGCCTCGTGCCCGCAGCGGCGGCAGCTCGATCTCGAAGGCGCTCAGGCGAAACAGGAGGTCGGAACGGAAGTGCCCCGCAGCCGCGATCTCGCGCAAGCGGGCGTTGGTCGCCGCCACCACGCGCACGTCGACGAAAACCTCGTCCACCGTGCCCACGGCGCGAACCGCGCGCTGCTCGATGGCGCGCAGCAGGCGAGCCTGTAGCGCCACGGGCATCGCGCCGATCTCGTCCAGGAAGAGCGTGCCGCGATCGGCCGCGCGGAAGACACCCGGCCGGCTCTTGATCGCGCCGGTGAACGCGCCCTGGGCGTGGCCGAACAGCTCGCTCTCGATCATCTCGCTCGGAATGGCGGCGCAGTTGAGCGCCACGAACGGACCGTCCTGGCGCTCGCTCAGGACGTGGATCGCGTGAGCCACGAGCTCCTTACCGGTTCCAGTCTCGCCGGTGATGAGCACGGGAGCCTGATGGCCGGCCACCTGGCGCACGCGCCTGGCCACGTCCATCATCGCGGAGCTCGAGCCCACTAGCCCGGGGATGGCGCTGTCCGGGGCGGCCAGCTCCGCGGGCAGGCGGATCATGCGCTCGGACTCCTTCCGCCGCTCGACGGCGCGGTTCACGGCCTCGCGCAGGTCATCGAACGTGAAGGGCTTGGGCAAGAAGTCCGAGGCCCCGGCGCGCATGCCCTGGACCACGGCGCGCGAGTCGCCGTAGGCCGTCATCAAGATCACCGGCAGGTCCGGGTGGTTGCCGGCGATCTCGGCGCACAGCTCCAGGCCGTCGATGCCAGGCATACGGATGTCCGTGACCATGACATCGAACTCCGTGCGATCGAGCTCGGTCTTGGCCGCGCGCGCGTCGCCGCAGGACACGACGTCATAGCCCAGATCCTCCAGCGAGCCAGTGACCGCGTCTCGCGTCTCGTCGTCGTCCTCCACTACAAGGATCCGTGCAGCCACGAAACCGAGTCTGGCATGAATCCAGACCCGAGTCGCCCGTGGCGAATCGTCACGCCGACGTCCGCGACTGTGTACGAAGAGGACACCTCGAAAAGGGCGACATATGAAAATTGCGCGAGAGGAATTACGCCTCGGCCCATGGCTCGGGTCTTGCTTGGAATTCCGCTGTTCGTGGCCTGTCGGACCCGTGTCCGATCGGATCACGACTTGGAGGGCTAGGCATGCCTGAGGCGTTGTTGCGAGCGGCACGAGATCTGAACGAGAGGCGCGAAGTCGGTCTGGACCTCTTGCGGATCTATCTCGGGGTCGGGCTGTTGGTGCGCGGCGCCCTTTTCATCGCCCGGCCCGACGCCTTGCTCGCCTTGATCGCCGCGAGGGGCGACTGGTTCTGGCCGGCGGCCATCGCGCACTACGTCGCCGCGGCGCACATTGCCGGTGGCCTCATGCTGGCCCTGGGTGCCTACACCCGATTGGCGGCCGCGGTGCAGCTGCCGGTGCTCGCGGGTGCCGTCTTCGTAACCCATTGGGGTGAAGGTCTGCTCGGCGAGGGCCAATCGCTGGAATTCGCCGGACTCGTGTTCTTCATGCTGGTCGTGTTCACCGTCTTTGGCGCCGGGCCCCTGTCCGTGGACGCCCGTCTGCGCAAGATG
>DATLIL010001018.1:0-5812 GCA_035539475.1 Polyangiaceae bacterium | reverse complement strand
TCCACGGCGTGGTGCCGGCACGCGACGCGCGCGTGCTGGCGCTGGCGCTCGGTGTGTTCTTTCCCGTCGCCGGGCGCGAGCAGCCCGTGCAGCCTGGTGAGCGCGAGCTCGACCTCGTGCTCGATTGGTTCGTGAAGCAATTCCGGCGCAAGGAGTGAGCAATGGATCCAGTGATGGAGCTTTCGCAACGCGAGCAGTGGTTCAACCCCGCTGAGTACCCGTTCCAGAGCAAGTTCCTCGACCTGCCGGCGGGCAGAATGCACTACGTCGACGAGGGCGAAGGCAGACCGCTCGTCCTGGTGCACGGCACGCCGAGCTGGAGCTTCGAGTACCGCGAGCTGATCCGTGGGCTCCGTGGCGAGCGGCGCACGATCGCCGCCGATCACCTCGGCTTCGGGCTCTCGGATCGGCCGGCGGAGTTCTCTTACACGCTCGCCGATCACACGGAGAACCTGCGCCGCCTCGTCGCAGACCGCGGTCTCGAAAAGTACGATCTGCTGGTGCACGACTTCGGGGGCCCGCTCGCGCTGCCTCTGGCGCTCGAGGCGCCGGAGCGCATCGGGCGGCTGGTGATCATGAACTCGTGGCTCTGGCCCATGGGCGTCGACCCCAGCTTCGAGAAGAGCAAGGCCTTGCTCGACACCTGGCTGATGAAGTTTCTCTATTTGCGCGCGAACTTCTCTGCCAGCACCATGGTCAAGGCGTCGTGGGGCACGCGGCGACCGCTCACGCGCGAGGTGCATCACCGCTTCAAGTCCATGTTCCCGAACAAGAGCTCGCGCGTCGGCACATGGGGCTTCGCGCGGGCGCTCGTGCGCGAAGAAGACCGGCTCGCAGAGCTCTACGCGCAGATCGACAAGCTGCGCCGCATCCCCACGCTCGTGATCTGGGGCATGGCCGACAAGATGGTGGGCGCTCCGCACCTCGAGCGCTGGCGCGCCGAGCTCCCCGACGCTCGCTTCGTCGAGCTCACGGATGTCGGACACTTCCCGCAAGAGGAAGCCGGCCAGGAGGTAGCCGAGCTCGTGCGGCGCTTCTTGAGCGCGAGCTGAAGCATCCAGTCGCCCCCCACAAACTACTGATGCCGCGGCCCGCGGGCTCAGTTTAGGATGGATGGGGCATGGCCGAGGCCAGACGTGTCCCGACGGTTGGTGTCTCCGTCGACTGGATCTCCGGCGCCTACGCGCGAATGGTGCTGGCGGCCATCTTGCAGGCTGCCCGACGCCGCGGCGTGAACCTCATCTGCCTGGACGACGGTGTGCGGGTCTGGGACCTGCTCGGCGCGCCGCACATCGACGCCTACCTGCTGTGCGTGCTGGGCGATCAGCAGAGCACGCGCGAGGACGTGCGCCTGCTCGAGCGCCTGCCCGACCGGCCCATCGTCGCCATCGGTAACCGCTGGGGCGACGCGCCGCTGGTGCAGGCCGACAACGTCGAGTCGGTGCGCAGGATCGTGACGCACCTGCACAACGTGCACGGGCACCGGCGCATCGCTTATTTGCACGGGCCACGCTGGAACGACGAGGGCCGCCAGCGCGAGGCAGCGTTCCGCAAGGTCATGGCCGAGCTCGAGCTGCCCGTCGACGAGGCGTACGTCGGCGAGGGCGAGTTCCAGTACGACCCGGCCCGACAAACGGTGCGGCGCTGGCTGCGGCACGGCGTGCCGTTCGACGCCATCGTCTGCTGCAACGACTCGGCCGCGTTCGGCGCGCTCGACGCGCTGGTCGACGCGCGCATGCGGGCTCCGCGCGACGTGGCCGTGGTCGGCTTCGACGACATCGATCCCGCCGAGCTCGTCACGCCGCCCCTGACCACGCTGCGCCAGAACCTGGCGGGGCAGGCCGAAGTGGCGCTCGATCTCGTGCTGCGCCAGCTCAGAGGCGAGAAGGTGCCCGCCTTCAATCCGGTGCCGTGCGAGCTCGTCGTGCGGCGCTCGTGCGGCTGCGCCTACTACGGTGACGCGCGCACACCGAGGCTGATGCCAGGACCGAGCTCGCGCCCGCCCGCGCGCGATCTGGAGATGGAGCTGACACGCGTGTCCGCCCCGCTGGCGAGCGAGCCAGAGCCGTGGGCGCAGCTCTTGACCGAGGATCTGGCGTCGGCGGCAGGGCGCGGCGGCGGCGATCTCGTCGACGCGCTCGACGCCCTGCGCGAGCAGCTGGGCGGCAACTCCCAGCGCTGGGGCAACACGGTCAACGTGCTCTTGCGCCGTATCAGCGCCGACGAGAACGAGATGCTCGACCTGTGGCGCAGCGCCGGCTCCTGGCTCGGCCATCTGCGCGGGCTGGAGCAAGGCGTGCGGCGCATGGAGATGGAGAGCCTGGCCTCCGAGCTCACCGGCCTCGGCGAGGCAACAGCCGGTGTGGCCGACGAATCCAGTCTTCCCGCCGTGGTCGCACGTCACCTGCCCGGCTTCGGCTTTCCCTCGGCCTACATCGTGGCGTTCGAAGACGAGCACCTGCGCGAGCTCGGCAACGGGCGGCTGCTCATGGCCTACCGCGACGGCAAACTCCTGAACGGTTCGCACGAGCCGTTCCGCGCGGTGGACCTCTTGCCGGCGGAACTTGCGCCCGATCTGCGGCAGCGCAACTTCATGATCGAGACCCTGAGCACGGCGCAGGCCGTCTACGGCGTGCTCTTGCTCGAGCTCGGGCCCGAGCCTGGGCTCATCTACACGCTGATGCGTCAGGCGATCAGCTCCAGCCTGCACTCGATCGAGCTACGCAAGCAGCTACTCGAAGAAGAGCGGCGGCGCGAGGCCGCGGAGCGACGGCGGCTGGAGCGCGAGCTCGAGATCGCGGCGCACATCCAGACCTCGATCTTGCCGCGAGAGCCGCGCGCCGAAGGCCTCGAGATCGCCTGCGCCATGTGGCCTGCCTCCGAGGTCGGAGGCGACTACTACGACGTGCTGGAGGTGCCCGGAGGCGCCTGGATCGGCATCGGTGACGTGGCCGGGCACGGTCTGACCACGGGCATCGTGATGCTGATGATCCAGAGCCTGGTGGCGGGCCTGGTCCAGCGCGATCCGAACGCGTCTCCGAGCGCGCAGCTCGTCGCGCTGAACCCCGTGCTCTACTCCAGCGTCAGAAAGCGCTTGGGCCGCGACGAGCACGCCACGCTCTTGCTGCTGCGCTACGAGCGCTCGGGTCGCGTGCGCTACGCGGGCGCGCACGAGGAGATGCTGCTTTACCGACACGCCAGCGCCACCGTGGAGGTGATCGGCACGGCTGGCACCTGGGTCGGAGCAACCGCGGACATCAGCGACGCGCTCTCCGACGAGGAGTTCACGCTGGAGCACGGCGACGTGCTCCTGCTCTACACCGACGGCGTGATCGAGGCGCAAAACGCGGCCGGCGAGCAGTTCGGCATTTTTCGCCTGAGCGAGCTCTTCCTGCGCAACGTCGAGCTCGCTCCTGCAGACCTCCTGGCGGTACTGCAGACGGAGATCCGGGGCTTCATGGCCCGGCAGCACGACGACGTCAGTCTCGTCGTGCTGCGCTACACGGCCCCGTGAGGGTTACTTCGCGGCCGTCTTCTCCGGCTGCTCGCTGGCCTTGGTCTCGATCTTCTTCTTCAGGTCCTCGAGCGACTTCTCGTAGTCGGCCTGCAGCTTCTGGATCCGCTCGTCGAGCTTCTCCAGCATCTGCTGACCCTCCTGCACCTCGGCGTCGATCGACGTCCTGGCGCTCTGCGCCGCCGCGAGCCTCGCCTCGGCCGCCTTCTTGGCACCGGGCGTGCTGTTCGGATCCTGGATCTTGGCGTTCGACTCCTCGATCGTCCGATCCAGGGTGGAGCGCACGTCGCTGGCCTCGGAGACCTTCTCCTCGATCTCCCGGCGCGTGACCCAGACGCCGACGTGGACCAGGAAGCTGGCCCGGCTGATCTCGTCGGCCTGATCACGGAGCTTGTCCATGTTCGCCTTGCCGAGCTCGTCCTCGTGGTCGTCGATGTAGCGATGGGCCTCGCTGTGTTTGCGCAGCCGCTCCTCGAGCTGCTTCTCCATGGCCTTGTCCATGCCGCCGACGGCGGCGCCGGCGAGCTCGGCCGAGTCACAGCTCTTCTGCTTGGCGGCGTAGTCGACCGCGCCGCCGACCCTGCGGTGCAGGTCCTGTTTCTCTTCGTCGTAGAACTCGGCCACGATCCGGGCCCGCTCCGCCTCCTGGGCGTAAGCGGCCGACTTTCCGGCCGCGTCCGCGCGCTCGACGACGTCGCCGACGTTGGTCCAGCGCGGGTCCTTCAGAGCGTCGGGGTAGGTCGCGAACTTGCCGAAGTCTTCGCGAGCCTGCTCTTCCTGCTTGCCCAGCCGGTTGTTGGCGCCGTCGAGCGCGGTCGGGTAGCGCTCGGCGTAGCCGGCCTCGCCAGCCGAAGACGGCGGCATGGTGGAGTCGCGCCCGCTCTTTTCACAACCGAGCGCAACGAATGTAGCGAGAGCAAAGATGAGGATTCGCACGCCCCAGAGCTTCCCGAGGTCTGGCGGCGACGTCAAGCGCGCGGAGCCACAGCAAACTTCGTGCTAGGCGCTGAGTGAAAATCATCAGCGCGAGTACCCACTCAGCCTGTACGCAGGCGTGTGGGCCGGCTGGCACGCCGGGCGAGCAGTGAACACTCGAGCGCCGGTGCGTGCAGCTCGCACGCATCACCGCGACAGAGCGCTCGCTCCCACCACAGCGCGGTCCCCGAAGCGAGCTGTCCGAGCGTGGTGACGCCGAGACAGGCGCCGCCCGTTTCGATGTCGAGCAGCTCCGCCTCACTCGTGCCCGCGCAGACGGCGCGCACCGATTGCACTACAGTGCCAATTTCGAGACCGTAACGTTCGCTCCAGAGCACACGCAGCGACGCGCCGAGATCGTGTTCGAGCAGCCCCGGGCAGGAGCGTTCGACGACGTAGCGCTGCTCGAGAACGAGCGGCTCCTCGTTCAGCAGGCGCAGGCGTTCGACGTAGAAAGCCGCCTCGCCTTCGGCCAGGCCGAGCTCTGCCCGCACGTCGGGATCGAGCGCCGTGCCGGCGATGCGTTCGGCGACCAGCACGCGCGTCGACGTCTCCTGCCCGGCGAAAATCGAGAACGGACGCCACTCGGCGACGCGTCCGGAGCCGCGCACGAACGTACCGACGCCCTTCTTGAAGGCGAGCACGCCCTCCGCCACCAGCGTGGACAGCGCCTTGTTGGCGGTGGCGCGACTGACCGAGAAGCGCTCCCCGATCTCGCGCTCGGAGAGGAACTTGGCGCCGCGCGTGAACTCACCCGACGTGATCAGCCGGCGCAGCGCGTCGTTCAGCTGTTTGTAGACCGGGTCGCGCACGAGCTTGTCGGGCATCATCGCGCTGACCTCGAGGGCAAGCAGCCGGCCATCGGATCGTCGGGGTCACAGGCTTTGCTCGATTCAGGCGTCGTTGGCCTGACGGGTCTGGGCTGCTGCTGCACGGCAGCGGGCGCGACGGCTGGCTTCGGCTTCGCGTCGAGCAAGCGGCGCAGCTCGTCGCCCTCGCGCTCGAGCTCCGCGGTGCGCTGCTTGCGCTTTTCCAGGAGTGCTTTGGCTTCCGCGGCGGTCTTGCTGCCGTCTGCGATCAAGCGCTCCTGCTGCTCGGCGAGCTCCTTGTTCTTCGCATCGAGGTGCTTGATGAAAACAGCGACCCCCGCGGCGCCCACTATCGCCGCGGCGGCCGCCAGAATCAGAGAGATGCGCGCTCGCCGTTTCCCGGAGCCGAGCTCCAGCGCTGCCAGCCGCTGCTCGTGCTCCTGACGGCGAGTCGCGAGCTCGAGCTGGGAGCGATGCTGTGCTTCCAGCCGCACCCGCTCGAGCTCGGCCAGGC
>DATLIL010001017.1:0-2076 GCA_035539475.1 Polyangiaceae bacterium | reverse complement strand
TTTTCGAGGAGAAGCTCACGGGCTGCGATGAGGTCGAACGCTTGAGGCGGCGCTTCGAGCTCGTCATCCTGAGTGTGCTGCTCGACGCGGGCGCGGGCAGCGCGTGGTCGTATCGCGCGGCGGACGGACGCTCTTACGCGCGCTCCGAGGGGCTCGCCGTGGCGAGCTTCGATTGGTTCATGAGTCAAGACGCGCAGCCTGCGCTCGAGGCGATCGACTCCGAGACGCTGGGTCGCGCCTTTCAGGTGACCACGAACAACCCGCTGGTGGGCGTCGAGGGACGCGCGGCGCTGCTCGGGCGGCTCGCAAGGGTCGTCGCCGACGACTCACGTCACTTCGCCGGCGGACGGCTGGGTGAGCTCGGCGTCTTTCTGAGCACGCAGGCTCGAGGCGCGGCGCTGCCTGCGCGGGCGGTGCTCTCCGCGGTGCTCGACGCGCTCGGCCCGATCTGGCCGGGGCGCGAGTCCCTGGCCGGCCAGAACCTGGGTGACGTGTGGGCGCACCCGCAGGTGGGCCTGGTGCCATTCCACAAGCTGTCGCAGTGGCTCAGCTACTCGCTTTGCGAGACGCTCGAGCTCTCGGGCGTGAAGGTCAGCGACCTCGACGAGCTCACCGGGCTGGCCGAGTACCGAAACGGCGGTCTGTTCATCGACGGCGGCGTGCTCGTGCCGCGGGCCGAGAGCCTGCTCGAGCGCGCCCACCCGGTCTCGTCCCGGCTCGTGGTGGAGTGGAGAGCGCTGACGGTGGCCTTGCTCGATCGCACGGCGGAAGAGGTACGTCGCCTGCTCGGCCTGGGCCGCGAGGAGCTCCCGCTCGCCTGCGTGCTCGAGGGTGGAACCTGGGCGGCCGGGCGGGCCCTGGCCTTCGCCAAACGGAAGGACGGCGCGCCGCCGCTCAGGGTAGAAAGCGACGGTACGGTGTTTTGACATGCCCCCCAGCGTTCGACCGAAAGCCATCTCGCCCAACGTCTTCGTGATCGACCATCCACTGGTGCAGCACAAGCTCAGCTTGATGCGCCAGAAGGATCGCAGCACGAGCTCGTTCCGCAGCCTGCTGGCCGAGATCAGCATGCTGCTCGGCTACGAGCTCACGCGCGACCTCGCGCTCGTGGAGCAGGAGATCGAGACGCCGCTCGCCAAGATGCGGGCGCCGCTGCTCGAGGGCAAAAAGATCGTGCTCATCAACGTGCTCCGCGCCGGCAGCGGTATGGTCGAGGGCATGCTGCAGATCCTGCCCTCGGCGCGCGTCGGTCACATCGGGCTCTATCGCGATCCGGAGACGTTCGGCACGGTCGAGTATTACTTCAAGATGCCGCGTGAGATGTCCGGTCGCGACATCATCATCGCCGACCCGCTGCTGGCCACCGGCAACAGCGCCGTGGCTGCGGTCGAGCGCGTCAAGCAGACCGACCCGCGCTCGATCAAGTTCGCCTGCGTCCTGGCGGCCCCCGAGGGGCTGCAGAATTTCCACGAGGCGCATCCGGACGTGCCGGTGTACGCCGCGGCCGTCGACGAGCGTCTCGACGAGCACGGCTATATCGTGCCCGGCCTGGGCGACGCGGGCGACCGCCTGTTCGGTATCAAGTAGGCGCGAAACCCTCCGGCGATTGGCGATGGCCTGGAAGTCTTCCAGCAAGAAGAACAAACCGAGCGCAGCCGAGCAGGGGGCGCTGCGGCAGCTCGAGAGCGTACGAAACGAACGCCGGCCGTTCGAACGGCTGAGCCGGACGATCGTCGCGGCAACCCTCGAGCGTTACTTGCCGGACGACGGACCGGTCGTCGAGATCGGCATGGGCGACGGCCAGCTCTACGAGCGCTTACCCCCAGGGGTGTTACCGCGAATGGTGCACACCGAGCCACTGGCGGCCGCGAGTCGCGATTTTCGCCGGCGGAATCCCGGCGTGAAGGTGCTGCAGGCATCGGCTGAAACATTGCCGTTCGGTGACGGCGAGGTCGCGGCCGTCGTTGGCCTGTGCGTGCTCGACGTGGTCAAGGACGGCGCCGTCGTGGCTCGCGAGCTCGCGCGGGTGCTGCGTCCGGGCGGCCGCTTCATTCACTGGCTCGACATGTCCACTGC
>DATLIL010001016.1:0-7506 GCA_035539475.1 Polyangiaceae bacterium | reverse complement strand
TCACTGGTGGGGTTGTGCTTCTCCGTCGAGCACCACGTCACGCTGACGGTGACCGACAGCGCCGGGCAGAGCTCGACCCGCACGCACCGGTACATCGTGCACCTGCTCTGCTAGTCGCGGATCCCGCGCAGGATGTGCTGCAACAGCTGGCGCGAAACCCGGAGTAGCCGTGCGGCCCCCGTACGGCTGCCCTGGGAGCGCGCCAGCGCTTCGCGCACCATGGTGCCGCGCGCGAGCTCTTCGACGTCGTGAATCGCCATCTTCCCGACCGCCGTGCGCAGCGCCGGGACGAGCGGCGCGGCCTGTTCCCGCGCCCTCCGTAGTGCCTCGTCCAGAGCTTCCGGCTTGAACGGCTTCTGCACGTAGGCGTGAATGCCGAGGCGCGCGAGCTCGAAGGTGTCCAGCGGTTCGGCTTGACCGCTCATGGCGACGAACGTCGGCCAGGGCGAGAGATCGGCCAGCTGCTCGATCACGCCGCGCGCGTCACCGTCCGGCAGCTTGTAGTCGAGGAGCACGAGGTCGGGCAGAAGCCGGCGGATGTCGGCGATCCCCGCCTGGATGTTTGCTGCCAGCTGGACGGTCATCCCCTGTGCTGCGAGGTGATCTCGCAGTCGTTGCGCCAGATTCTGGTCGTCTTCCACGACGACGGCGCGCCGCCAGGGCGAGGGCTCGTGGGTCATCGGAGGCTTTTGGCCTGCGCCGGCCGGGAGTATAGACCGGCAAGCCAGATGGGGAAGGCCGCCCTCTCGTCGCCGCCCGCCGCCTACGCTCGCGGCGCCCTACGCGAGGCGGCAATGCGCGCCGAATTCGGGCTCAGTATCGTGCGCACGGTATTTTGCGTCCTGATCGCGCTGCGTTTCCTCTCGCTCGTCGAGGTCCAGGGGCCCGCCGATTCCCTCCGCGGGGTGCTGCTGCTGCTGGCGGCAGTGCTCGGGGTGGCCTTTTCACTGACGGTGATCGCCCTGCTGCGCCGGGGCAAGGTTTCCGGCCGACTGCTCGGCATGTCGGTCGTCGCCGACGCCGCCATCTGCACGGTCGCGATCCTGTCCAACGTGATCTGGCCCTTTGCCGAGTATCGCGGCGTGCTGCTGCTCCCGGAAACGGCGACGTTTCTGGCCATCGTCTTCGCTGCCGGTTTTCGAGCCTCGCCGCGCCTGGCGATGGTCGGTGCGGCCGCCAACGGGCTCGGCCTGGTGGGACTCGTGCTCGTCGATCGCGCTCTCAACGGCCCGCTCCACGGCGCCGGTGTGAACACCGCCTCGCTCTACGGCGTGCTCTTCAGCTGCTCCGCGGCGCTGGCGGTCGTGGGCGCACGACGTACGCGAGATCTCGTGGAGCAGGCGGCCTTGCACTCGTATGGCAAGAGCCAGGCCGAGCAAGGGCTCTCCACGGTGCTCGAGAACCATCACGATGCGATGTCGTTGCTCTCGGCGGCGTTGTTCGGCGTCGAGCGGCTGAAGGCAGGCGGCGCGAAGGACGGCGACGTCGCTCGCCTCGCTCACGAGCTCGAGCAGCTGCACGGCCTGGTGAGCCGCACCAAGGAGGAGGCCCTGCGCGAGGTGCTGGTGCTGCGCCCGCCCGCGCCCGTCAGCTTGAAGGAGGTGCTCGAGCGGCCCCGCGCCACCTTCCAGCGCATCGCCGACCCACTGACGCTCGAGTGGCGTCTCGACGCGGGCGCCGACGCAGTGCTCGTGGCGGGAGGCCCGCTGGCGCTGCAGCGAATGCTCTCGAACCTCCTGGTCAACGCCAAGGAAGGTGACGGCGAGCGCGGCGCGCGCCACGTCTCGGTGGTCGCCGCTGCGAGCGGCGGCGCGGTCGCGATCGAGGTCGAGGACGACGGCCCCGGCTTCGTGGCGAGCGGCGAGTCCACGAGCTTCAAGCCGGCGGGTACCGCCACAGGCTTGCGCTTCGTCCGAGCCGTGGCCGAAGCCAGCGGCGGCAGCGTTCGAACCGACAACACGCAGCGCGGCGGCCGCGTCACCGTGCTCCTGCCGCGCGCCTCGTCATAGGTCCGGCAGCAGCTCGCGCTGCTGCACGAAGCCGTGACGGAAGGTATTCGGGTCGGTATCGCTGGCCTCAGCGATGAAGTTGATGGCCCGGCGCCAGGCCTCGAGATCGTACTCCCGCGCGAAGTTCGTCTCGTGCCCATCGGCGTGGCTGCGATGGAACATACCCCAGTGCGGCACCACTCCGGGACGATCGGCGAGCTCGGCCAACGCGCGGTAGAAGGCCTCGTTGCCGTCGATGCCCGCGATCGTCCAGATCTCGATGTAGCCGGAGCGTTCGAACTGCTGCATGCCGAGCGTGGCGCGCGTGCCGCGGGTCAGACGCAAGTTCAGCACCGCGATCAACGGCTCCGTTTCCTTGATCCGCTGCACGAGCGCGCGGACTTCTTCGACGAAGCCGATCAGGCTGCTGGCTTCCATGACGTACTCGCGGCTCTCGACCAGCTTCACGAAGTCGTCGTGCACCATCGTGTGACAGTTCCGCTGTAGGTTGTAGATCGTGTAGCTGCGGTTCACCTCGGAGCCGAGCGGCCTCTCCATCGCGATGTAGCGCTGCGTGAACTCGTCGATCACGTCTCGTCCGCGGAGGGGTCCTACCTCCACGTCCCACAACAGGTTGAGCAGAGCCACCGTCGCGGCCGCCGCCTCGGGACCCGGCGGATCGAGATCGTCCAGCGCGTCGATCAGCGCGGGCAGCGCAGCGACCAGATTGTTCAACGCGTCGATATGGCGGGGTATGTCCGTGAAATCGGGCAGCCCGGGAATGGGAATGGGGCTGAGCAGCGCGGCGCCGAGCTCGGCCACGATGCCCGGGATCGCCCCGAGCAGGACCGGAGCCTGCAGCGCGAGCCACGCGATGGCCGTGAGCGTGTCCCCCACGTCGCCGCCCTGGCGGGGGCTACTCGCGCAGGAGACGGGCTCGCGCGTGGTGTAGCGGACAGCGCGCGGGCCGAGCACGAACTCGGCGAAGAACTCCGTTTCGCCCGCGACGATCTCGCGCAACGTCTCGCGCGCTTGCGCCCAGCTGAGCTCGTGGGTCACGGAGCGCAGGCGATGCGACGGCACCGCCTCCAGCACCAGCTCGTGGATGACGCCCGCCGCACCGAGCGACACCAGGCAGGCGTTGAACAGCGCATCGTCGTACACGAGCCTGAGACACGGATCGAGCACCTTCTCCCGCTTGAGGCGCTCCATCTCCGAGCGATCGGTCACGGGATCGGTGCGCGGCTCGATCCACCACTGGACGCCGCCGGGACCCACCAGCTTCAACGCGCGCACGAAGTCTTGAATCGGCGGCAGGTCGACGTTCGTGCCGTGAGTTCCGGTGCTGATCGCGCCCGCGATGGACTGGCCGTTGGTACCGCCCAGCGTAGCGAATGCCAGCCCCTTGCTGTGCAGGAGACAGTTGAGGTGAGCGAGCTTCGCCCCCGCCTTGACGTGGATCAACCGCGCCCGGACCGGGTTCAACGGCGCCGGCACCGCCCAGTCACTCTCGTCTTCGGAGTCGCAACCCTCCGTGCGAGGAACGAAGGCCGCCAGCGTGGTGTCGTCGAGCACCGACCTCGGCTCGCGCAGAACCGCTTCCGAAAGGACGCCGAAGACCTCGCACTGGATGATGTCGCTAGCGTCCGGATCCTCGGGCAGCTCCGGTTCCCTGAACACGTCGGTCTTGATCAACCAGGGCGGCGGAGCCTCCGCGGGGAGCATTCCGGTCACGCAGTTCTCGAAAGAAAAGCCGGTGCCCTTCACCCCGAGGCGCACGCCGTCGATGCCAGCTCGCCGCACCGCGTCGACCAGGCGCTCGAGGTTCCACGCCCAGACGGTGGGAACACCTGGCCTGACGATGTTGCGGTGCCAGTTCTCGAAGTCCACGCCCGCGAACAGCGCTGTGCCCTCCGGCACGCGCCGGCGCACCCGGAGATGCCAGGCCTCATACGTGTGCTCACCGCAGGGCCCCCCGCCCCTGAGCTCGAGCAGCACGTCGCGGTCGCTGTCGTAGGACGGCAGCGCGAGCGTGACGGTGCCGCTGCTCGGGCCGACCGCGGCCGAGTACAGCTCCGTGCCCTCGTCGTCGATCATGCGCACGGTGACCTGGTCGACCGTACAGGTGCTGCGCCAGCCGACCGCAACGCTGCTGCCCGAGTCGTGGTGGCAGCGATCCTCGCTGGAGGGCAGGAAGAACTCCACGAGGCTCGCTCCGCCGTCGAAGTGAAACGGCTCGAGCGGACCGTAGAAGAGCTGGAGATCGGCGCAGCCAGGGACGTAGACGCGCGAATCGGGGATGGAGAGCTCGAGGTCACCGCAGACGGCGCCGTCGGGGACGGTCACCGTGATCTCGGTATCCGTCCAGCTGCTGACAGGAGCCTCGATCGTGGTGCCTCGCTCGCTACCTTGAAAGAGCACCACGCCGCTGTGGCCCTCGAAGCGCAGGTTCGTCCCGCTGATCACGATCTCGTCGCCGGGACAGGCGCGCTCCGGCGACACGCCCGTGATGGTGTATTGCGTCCTGCGCGAGACGCCTTCGCGAAAGATCCTCGGCAGGAGCTCCGCCATGCACGCCCACATCTCCGCGCGCTCGGGCGGTAGATCACCCAGCCATGGCAAGCCGCCGAGCGGCGGAGGCCAGAAGCCGCCGTCGGGGCAGGGCAGGGGAATGGGCCTCGGTGAGCGCGAGCCGGGCCTGGGAGGAAGATCGGGTACACCGGGAATGTCACCGGGGAACGCACCGGCGAAGCCTTCCAACCGCTCGATGAAGCCCTGCATCTCGTCGAGCCCGCCGGCGAGCGCTGCGAGCGCGCCTTCGTGCAAGAGGTGCAGCGTGGAGAGCGGGCAGAGCTGATGATCCAGGAATCCCAGACCACGGTGCATGCCGGGCAGGTTCCGTTGATTCACCCGGATGGTGGCCGCGGCCAGCGTGTCGAGCTGACCGTGCGCGACGAGGGCGCTTCTCCGCCGCGGTAGCGAACGCACCTTCTCGCCGAACTTCTCGAGCGCTCCCGGCGAGACGAGCTGCTCCGCTTCGCCCTGACCGAGCTGTCTCGGTTCATGGCCCTGGCGCAAGCTCCACAGCGCCAGCTCGTGAAGACGATCGCGAAAGAGGCGATAGTCGGCGCTGCGACCCGCGAGGACTCCGGCAGCCAGATCCGTCAAATCGGTCGCGCTCCAGAGCGGCGGCAGCGCTCTGAGGTACTCCGCCAGGAGCTCCTTCGGCCGCGCCTTGGGCTTCACGCGCTCGGCGGCATCGGCGGCGAGCGAAATGGTGTGGATGACGGACTCGGGAACGAGGCGCTTGCCCTCGGGTTGGCGCGGCAGCTTCGCGCACTTCAGGGAGCCGGCCTTCAACTTCAGGGTCAACAGCTGCTCGCCGAGGGCCTTCGGCTCGAGACGCCATTCGCCGAGCTCCGCGCCCTCGAGGTCCCGCACGCGCAGGACGGCGGAGTCGGCGCCTTTCAATGCAAACGAGAAGGCACCGCTGCGGCTGGTGCGCTGCCGCGAGGACTCCCCGCACTTGAACGTCCCGGCGGCCATCAACTCGACGCTGGCGCCGTAGACGGGATTGCCCGTCGCCTCGTCGACGACTCGTCCCTTGACCACGTTCTTCACGGCGCGGGACGTTAGCCCACGCAGGATCCCGCAACGCACCGCAAAGATTCTTGAAGCCGGCTCAAAATCGGCGCCCCGCGAGCCGGTTGGCCGAACGTCATTGACGCGGCGGCGCGCGTGTAAAATCTAGCGGCCAGGATCTCATGACCGCCTCCTCGCATTCGTTTCAAGCCGAAGTCAGCCAGGTTCTGCACCTGGTCATCCACTCGCTCTACTCTAACCAGGAGATCTTCCTGCGCGAGCTGGTATCGAACGCCTCCGACGCGCTCGACAAGAGGCGCTTTTCGGCGTTGCAGTCGCCCGAGCTCCTGCCGCAGGGCGAGGTGCTCAAGGTGCGGCTGATCCCGGACTCGGAGGCTGGCACGCTGACCATCGCCGACAACGGCATCGGCATGAGTGACGAGGAGCTGAAGCAGAGCCTCGGTACCATCGCCTGGTCGGGCTCGCGCGCCTTCTTGAAGAACCTGCAGGGGCAGGCGTCGCAGGGCAAGAACCTGCCGCAGCTGATCGGTCAGTTCGGCGTCGGGTTCTACAGCGCGTTCCTGGTGGCGGACCGGGTGCAGGTCGTGAGTCGCGCGGCGGGTTCGGAGCGCGCCTACCGCTGGGAGTCGACGGGTGAGTCCGGGTTCACCATCGAGGAGGCGGAGCGCTCCGAGGTCGGCACCAGCGTGGTGCTCCACCTGAAGAAGGACGCTCGGGAGTACCTCGAGCCGTACCGGCTGCGCGCGCTCGTGGAGCGCTACTCCAACTATCTCGCTTATCCGATCGAGAGCCTCAAGAGCGGCAGCAAGGACGAGTTCGAGCCGGTCAACCGCGGCACGGCCCTGTGGCAGCGCTCGCCCAAGGACGTCACCGCGGAGCAGTACGAAGAGCTCTACAAGCACCTGACGCACGACTACGAGCCGCCGCTCGGCCACCGGCACTTCCACATCGAAGGCACGCAGCTGTTCACGGGTCTGGTCTACGTCCCGGGGCGCGCGCCCTTCGACCTGTTCGAGCCGGACGCCAAGCACGGCGTGCGCCTGCACGTGCGGCGCGTGCTGATCATGGATAGCTGCGAGGAGCTCTTGCCGCGCTGGCTGCGCTTCGTGCGCGGCGTCGTCGACTCCGAGGATCTGCCGCTCAACGTCTCACGCGAGCTCCTGCAAGACTCGAAGATCGTTCGCGTCATTCGCAAGCAGATCCAGAATCAGGTGCTCGTCCTGCTCGGCGAAATGGCCAGGCAGCGCCCCGACGACTACAAGAAGTTCTGGCAAGCGTTCGGCCCCGTGCTCAAGGAAGGCCTGCACTTCGAGCCCGACCTCGGCGACAAGCTCGCCACGCTCCTGCGCTACGAGAGCGCCAAGAGCGGTGAGCTCGTCAGCCTGGACGACTACCTGGCGGCAGCGCCCGCGGAGCAGCCGGCGATCTACTACCTGACGGCGCCGTCGAAGGCCGTGGCCAGCCAGAGCCCGTACCTCGAGCGCGTGCGGGCCAAGGGTTACGACGTGCTGCTCATGACCGACGCCGTCGATCCGTTCGCGGTCACCTCGCTCGAGAAGTACAAGGACAAGCCCGTCATCTCGGTGGCGTCGCCGGATCTGAACCTCGACGGCGCGGAGGGCGAAAAGAAGGCCGAAGAAGCGCGGACCAAGGAGCAGGTCGCGCTGCTCGAGCGCTTCGAGCGCGTCCTGTCCGAGCAGGTGGCCAGCGTGAAGGCGTCGTCGCGCCTGCTCGATTCACCGGCGTGCCTGATCGTCCCCGAGGGCGGGCTTCCGCCGCAGATCGAGCGAATGCTCCGCGCTTCTGGCCGCGAGCTGCCGAAGGCCCGCCGCATCCTCGAGGTCAACCTGGAGCATCCGCTGCTGAAGAACGTTCAGAAGCTCGAGGAAGCCGAGCCCGGCTCCCAGCGCGTGCA
>DATLIL010001015.1:0-3401 GCA_035539475.1 Polyangiaceae bacterium | reverse complement strand
GGGCCAATTCCTGGCCAACCTCATGCAGCAAGGCGGCGAGGAGCAGGCCATGGACGCTTTCGCCGACGCGCTCGCCGACTTCGAGAGCGACGAGATCGACGCCTTCGTCCCGGTCGTGGCGAGCCTCGCGGGCCGCTACGTCGCTCGCGCCACGACCACGCCGCAGCAACGCCGGGCCAGGCCGCAACAGGCCGCACAGCTTCGCCGCGCGACCATGCGCGCCACCACGCAAGCGGCCCGCACCCTCGTTCAGCAGCGCGGTCCCGCTGCCGTACGCGCCGTGCCGCGCATCGTGCGCCAGGTAGCGCAGACCGTGCGGCAACAGGGTGCCTCGCCGCAAGCCGTTCCGCGCATGATCCAGCGCGCAGCGACGCGGGTCGCGCAACGGCCGCGAGCGGTGGCCCGCCTGTCACGCCCGAGCGCTCCCGCCACGCAGCTCCGAGCGCGCGCCGCGCAGGCGACCAGGGCGACGGCAACCACGGCCGGCCGGGTAGTACGCATTCCCCGAGGCACTCCGGTCTCGATTCACGTCGGCTCCTGAGGCGCAAACGAAGGGCGATCAGGTTACGGCGATGCTGAAGCGTGAATTCCTAGCGACCAAGGTGCGCAACCTGTCGGCGCGCGCTCGCCGGCTCGCGTCGCTGGATCCCGCTTCGGTCGGCATTCGCCGGGAGGACGAGCCGTATGCACCGAGCGCCACGCACTTCGCCGCCGCCAATCGTCGACTGGCTGCCATCGACGTCGGCGTTGGCCAGGCGCTCGAACGACTCCAGGCCGTGGCCACCCGTCCCGGAGCACCGTCCGCGAGCATCCTGGAGCAGGCGGCGCTCGTCGAGCGGCAGATCGATCGGGCGCGCCGTGCCTACGGCCTGTTCTTCGACGTCTTCAGCCAGCGGGGCACGCGCTTCGCCCCCGCGCTCGCCGCCTGCGATCTGATCGCCACCGATTGCTTCCAGCTCGTACGCCGCACGTCGCCAGGCCTGTTTCAGGGCCCACTGCTCAAGCCCCTCACCTACCTCGAACCGAGCTTCTCTCCGGCCACCTTTCGCCGCGGCGTCATGCTCCGTCGCCTGCTCGGTGAGCGCAACCCGTTCCCGCTCGTGCGCATCCCGTACGAGCGCGCTGAATCACCCTGGGGGATGGGCGTCGTGCTCCACGAAATCGGCCACAACCTCCAGGCCGATCTCGGCGTCTGGGACGAGACTCGACTCGCCCTGCAGCGTCGTGTGCTCGGTGTGACGGGCGACGCCTGGCTCACGCGGATCTACAGCCGCTGGCACCGCGAAATCTTCGCCGACTTGATCGCATTGCTCCTGGGAGGCCCTGCCTCGGCACACGCCATGGCGGACTTCCTCGCCTACCCTCCGTCGCGCGCCTTCGGCTTCCGGCCGCTCGGCGTCCACCCGGTTCCGTACCTGCGCGTGTTCATCCTCGCTCAGATGCTGGCGCGCATGGGCTTCAGCGACGACGCCCAGCGCCTGAACCGCGTGTGGCGCGGTCTCTACCCGGCGCCCGTGCAAGGCGCCCGCATCCCGATCAACCTGCTCAGGACCGCGCCGCGAATCATCCCTCACGTCGTCGACGAAGTCGCCTTCCAGACGCGCCGAGGCCTCGGCCAGAAGACCCTCGCCGACGTCTTTCCCTTCTCCGCCGCCGATCAGGCCCGCATTCAGCGCGCCGCCGCCGAAATCGGCCGCGGCAACCTACCCCAGGATCTGCCCCCACGCTTCGCGGTGAGCGCGAGCCGCTACGCCTTCGAGCGCCACCTGGCCGGCCCTGAAGCCATCGCCCGAACCGTGCTCGGCGGCCTGGCGCGCCGCGCCGCCGCAAGCCGTTCCGCGACCACCGTTTCGGCCCGCGCAGCCTGACTCAACCTCTCCGCAAGACCCCAAGGTAAGCCATGAGTGGAACGACACAATATTTCAAAGCCTCCGAGGTCGTCGATCGAGCACTGCGCGACAAGCTGAACGTCTCCGACGTCAACGACGTCCGCGCGATCGTTCCGGCGCTCAAGAAGCGGTATCCCGCACTCGTCCAGCGCCTCGAGCTCGAAACGCAGGGCTTCGCCGTATCGTCCACGGCACCGCCAACCACGCCGAGCAAGCCGACCAGCGAACTGCCAAACGAAGCTCGAGCACGACAGTCGCGCGAAGACGTTGCCTCGGAGCTAACTGGGCTGATCGCTCACCCTGCGGTGCGCCTCGAAAGGGCAGAGCTCCAAGCCTGGCAACAGAGTATTCTCAACTGTGTCGACGAGACGTTCGACGCCGCTCGCCGCGCAACGGACGCCTCGTACTTCGACGTCACCGTGATCGGCATCCAACGCTTGCGAGGACACGCATTCGAAGCGCGTTCTCGTGGCTACCGTACGCCAGCCATTTGGCACGACTACCGACGCCTGGCGGCCACAATCGATCGCTGCGTGATGAGTATCCGGGTATTGGTCGGCGACGCGCTCCGCGAAGCCTCCACCAACCGAGCACTGACACCCGTAGCTCGCTCTTCCGAGCTGAACGCAATGCGGGATGCGGTGCTGCAAGGATTGCGGTGCTTTCAGGGCAACGAAGATGATTGCGCTGGGCTCGCAACCGCCTCGCAGACAATGGCAACTTTTAGAGGCACCATCCAGACGGGCAAGACCCCAGAGCTTCTTGCTTACCTCTCGGAGGGTGTACTTAACCCGATCCTCAATCGCCTGATCCTCGAAGCGGCGAGCGGAGGCGGCCAACTCTCCTCGGCGATGCAATTCGAGCTCACCCAGCTCGGCAAGGTACAGCAAGCGCTCGAGAACGACGCAGCGACAAAACCAACTGCGCTGAACCAATCCCTGAAATTGTTTCTCCAGACGCTCACTGGGACGGCTCGAGGCTACGGCTACATGCGCCTAGCGACACCGCTGCAACTCGTTGATAGCCAAGACGCGATCACTCCCCAACTAACGAAATGGATCGTTGAGCGCGCCACGTTTGCAAGCCGAGTCGAGAAGGACCTTGCCTGCTGCACGGACTACGACAACGCACCGAACTTCGACAAGCTACTGCGAAGACTTGACGAGGTCATAGACTTCATCGCGAGCGCGAGCCCCGGGGCGCCGAACTTGCGGGTCCAAGCGATGTCGCTTCTTACGGCTCCGCTGTAGTGCTCGCCGTTCCAAGGAGATGCCATGCCCATATCCAAAGATGACGTGAACGACATGCTCGCAAAACTCGGTGAGAGCTTGAAGCAATTACCCGAGAATCCCCCTGATGCCCCTCCAAGGCCTGCAGCGGAAGGCGCCGCTGAGCCGGTCAACGACGACAAGCAGAGAGCTGAGATTCAAAGGCAGATGGAGGAGGCGCAAGCGAGGGTGGCCGAGGCTAAGCGGAAGCAACAGGCCGCGGCCGAGAGAACGGCACGAGCTC
>DATLIL010001014.1:0-1748 GCA_035539475.1 Polyangiaceae bacterium | reverse complement strand
AAATGATATCGAGTCATGCTCACATCCGTTCGCGGCCGGCGGTACCAGCGCGCCGGGTGGCGGTGGAGGAGTGGAGCGGTCGCCTAAGCAGCAGCATTGGCTCCAGAGCGCGCACGACAGCTTGAAAACAGTCGCTTCACTTCGTAGCGGGTCCGGCACGCCTTCGCATTGACAGGCAGCCGCGCCGCCCTGCGCCACGGCATTGGGACAAGCCGGGTCCGAACACAGCGATGATTGAATTCCGGCGCATCGCGCCGTGGCTTCCGCCTGGCTCTGCTGGGCGAAGGCTGTTTTCGCTTGGGCTAGCTGAGCCTCGCACTCGTTGCAGCCGACAGGGTCAACTATGGCTCCTAGTCCTGGGCTGGACGCATCGGGCTCGGCGGTTGTCGCCGCCGGAGCGAGCGCCGGCTGCGTGCGCGGGGCCGGCACACAAGCTAGAAGGCACGAGAAAGCTAGCGCATTGCGGAGACTCGGCGCGCGCATGGATCCGTCATCCTAGTCTCTCAGCGATTTCCTGGGAACAGTGCTGAAGGGACCGCCAGCTCGCTCCCTGAGCAATGCCGACCCTTTGTCCTCGTCTACTCTGCCGTGACTTTGAACGTGTAACCGTCGCCGAGCCCCGACGTGTCCGTGAGAAGCACCCAAACCGAAGCTCGACTGACGGCCAACGTGCAGGCTGCTGCTCCCGCGAGCGCGTCCTCGCTGCACAGCTCGTCTGCACCGTGCAGATCGTTCGAAACTGTGAGGTTGATGTCGCGCCCGTTGCTGGTCGTGACGCTGAATTCGTAGCTCGTGGCCGGCGTCAGGCCGGTGACCAGCAGGCGCATGTGGCGGTTGGCCTGGAGCGAGCTGATGGACTGGACATACTCGAGCTTGTACTCGGACATGGCATCGGCCTCGACGTCGACCTTGACCGTGGCCGCTACACCCGCGCGGTTGATCACGTACACGTCGAGCGCGTCCTGGGTCGCCTGTAAGAAGCAGGACTCGCTGCTACCGGCGCCGGCCGATTCACACACGTGGTCGCCCGAGCAGGACGTGTCGGCGCAAACTTCCAAGTCGATGTTCTCACCGCCGAGCGATGCCGCCGTGACCACGTACACGTGACCGGGCGTGATCTCGCTCGGGCCCGTGATGTGCCCTCGCCGCGTGTTGCCCGCGAAGACGCTCTGGTTGCAGGGCGTGCCGCTCGGGTAGTCGCAGCTGAAGTGATACATGCCTAGCCCGCCCATGCAGCTGCCGCCGACGCAATCACAGCCTGGGGGCGCGTTCTGCGGATCGCAGAAACGAGTGCAGGCCGTGCTTTCGCCGTTCGGGAGAGGATTGCCGAAGCCGGTGCAGATGTATCCAGGGGCGCACTCGTCACCGTTGTTGCACGGATCGCCCTGCGTGCCGTCGCCGTAGGGGAGGCACTGATGAGTCGTACGGCAGGCCGTGCCGGCGGGGCAGCCCTCGGTCGTTCCCTTGACGCACGTGGGCTGGTCGTTGCTGTCGCAGGCGCAGAAGCGGTCGCTCGAGCCGTAGCAGTGGGCATTCGGCCAGCCGTTGGCCTGGCAAACAGCCAAACAGTCCTCGTGCTCGATACAGCTCGCCTCGGACACCAGCGGCGGTGCCCCGCCGATGCCCGCGCTCCCCGCGTCGCCGCCACTACCCGCGCCGCCGCCGCTACCCAGGTCCTCGCCGCCGTGGCCCGCCAGACTTGGACTCCCCGCTAGCGCCGGAGCGCCAGCGCTACCACCCTCCGGGTT
>DATLIL010001013.1:0-5603 GCA_035539475.1 Polyangiaceae bacterium | reverse complement strand
TCTAACAACACACCCGGAAGGCCAAGCGCCATGCGCAGGCACTCCGCAAAACAAGAAATCCAGCGAGGCCCGCGTCAGCGGGCCGAGCCGCCCGCACTCTCGAGCAACGCCGGCAATATCCGGTGGGACAAGGGCAGGTACTCCATCTCGAGCGTGTACGGGAACGGCGTGTCGAAACCCGTGACGCGGATGGGCGGAGCTTCGAGATGGTAGAAGCAGCGCTCGGTGACGAGCGTGACGAGCTCGGCGCCGAAGCCGCAGGTGCGCGGGGCTTCGTGCACGACGACGAGGCGGCCGGTGCGCTTCACGCTCTCGACGATGGTGTTGATGTCGACGGGCCAGAGCGTGCGCAGGTCGATGACCTCGGCCTCGACGCCCTTTTCGGCGGCCTTGCGCGCGGCATCGAGCGCCTCGTAGAGCATGGCGCCGTAAGCCAGAACGGTGACGTGACGGCCGGGGCGAACGACGCTGGCCGTTTCGAGCGCAACCGTGTACTCGCCGTCGGGCACCTCGCCCTTGGCGGCGCGGTAGACACGCTTGGGCTCGAAGAAGATGATCGGATCCGGATCGCGGATCGAGGCCAGCAGCAGACCCTTGGCGTCGTAGGGGTTCGACGGGCACACCACCTTGAGGCCGGCGACGTGGATGAAGGCCGCCTCGGGGTGCTGCGAATGGTAGTGGCCGCCACGAATGCCGCCGCCGACCGGCGTCCTGATCACGACCTTGCACGGGTACTCACCGCCGGAGCGGTAGCGGTACTTGGCGAGCTCGTTGACGATCTGGTCGTAGGCCGGCCAGATGAAGTCAGCGAACTGGATCTCGACGACTGGCAGCATGCCGTAGAGCGCCATGCCCACGGCCGTGCCGACGATGCCGTTCTCGCTGAGCGGCGTGTCGACGACGCGGTGCTCGCCGAACTCGTCGATCAACCCGGCGGTGACGCGGAACACGCCACCGACCTTGCCCACGTCCTCACCCATCACCACGATGCGCTCGTCACGGCGCATGGCCGTACGCATCGCGTCGTTGATCGCCTGAACCATGTTCATCTGCGACATGGGATCATCCGTGCGGGGCTGGAGCGCGGGGGCCTCGCAGCACTTCCTGGCGTTGCTCCTGCAGGTGCCAGGGGGGCTTTTCGTAGACGTCGTCGAACATGGTTTCGAGCGCGGGTAGCGGCGTGCGTTCGGCCAGCGCCACGGCCTCGCGGAAGCGAGTCTCCGTTTCGGCGCGAAACTGGGCCTCAGCCTCGTCGTTCCAGAGATTTTGCGCCAGGAGGTAGCGCTTCAGCCGCTCGATCGGATCGCGCGCCGCCCACTCGTTCAGCGTCTGGCCTTCGCGATAGCGCGTGGGGTCGTCGCTCGTCGAGTGCCCACCCATGCGGTAGGTGATGGCCTCGATCAGCGTGGGCCCCTCGCCGCGCTGGCCGCGCTCGACGGCTTGCCGCGTCACGGCGATCACGGCGAAGATATCGTTGCCGTCCACGCGGACGCCGGGCATGCCGTAGGCGACGGCCTTCTCGGCGAAGGTCTTGGTCGCCGTCTGGCGTTCGACGGGCACGCTGATGGCCCAGCCGTTGTTCCGGCACAGGAAGACGACGGGCACCTTGAACACCGCGGCGAAGTTCATGCCGCTGTGAAAGTCGATCGAGCTCGTCGCGCCGTCACCGAAGTAGACGAGCGACGCCACGTCCTTGCCCGCGATCTTGGCGCCCCAGGAGTAGCCGACGCCGTGCGTGATCTGTGTGCCCACCGGCGAGCTGATCGAGGCCCAGCCCACCGCACGAGAGGTGTAGTGGCAAGGCATCTGGCGGCCACGCACGGTGTCGTTGGCGTTGCCGAACATGTTGTCGAGCAGCTTCTGGAACGGCAGCCCGCGCATCAATGCTGCGCCGAACTCGCGGTAGCAGGGGAACAGCCAGTCGCTCTGCCTCATGGCGAAGGCGGAGCCGATGACGGCGGCTTCTTCCCCGAGAGAACCGACGTGAAAGCCGATCCGGCCCTGGCGCTGCAGCTGCACCATGCGCTCGTCGATGAGCCGCGTCTCCACCATGCTGCGGTAGAGACGCACGACGTCCTCACCGGTGAGCTTGGGATCGTGCCGGGGGTCCAGCGTCCCGTCGCTCTTCAGCACGCTGACGATCTCTGCCGGGGACTCGCTCATGGGCGGGGCTGTTATAGGCACGCCTCGGCGAGAGGGAAGTGCATTTCGCCAGCCGTCTTCACTCGCTGAGGGCCTGAGACGCTTCTGCAAGTGCCTGGTCGATCGCACTGACCTCGAGCTTCAGCTCGCCGGCCAGGCGTTCGAGGGTCGAGCGCTCGATCGCGCTGACGCCACCGGAGATATGCGCCAGGAGTGCTGCAACGCGCAAAATCTCCCGGGCATGTTCGGGCTTCGAGATCGAGCGTGCCACCATCTGTACGCGCTTCTCGAGCCCGTCCTCCGAGAGCTGCTCCTGCAAATCCTCGAGCAACGCACTGATCTGACGCTCTGCTACCTTTCCTTCGCAGGCGGTCAGCACGACGTGCTCGAACGTTTCGCGCTCGGTCATGTCGAAGTCGCCATCGGCGTTCGCCACGAGGTAGGCGCTCTCGACGATCGCCTCGAACAGGCGAGCGGCCTCGGGATCGAAGCCGGTCGGCTGGGTGAGATCGTCGGGGCTGCGGGCGCCGACGCCGTAGGAACCGGCTGCCGCGATCAAGATCGAGCCGTGAACACCACGCTCGGCGTAGGTCGGCGGATGCCGCAGCTTGCTCACCACCCGACCGATCAGGCTCACGTCCTCAGCCGTCATGCTCGATGTCCTCGCAAATCATGCGGAGACTACCCGAATCCCGTGCGGCCGTCATAGCGCAAGGCGTCATCGGCGGACGAGGGCCTGCAGCGGGATCAGGTCGGGCCCTCTGGCCGGAGCGGGGGGCAGCTCGGGTAGGACACCGGAGCTTTCTGGAGCCTTGGCGGGCTTTACGCGGGCGGCCACGAAGCCCTCGGCGGCGTGATAGCTCGAGCGCACGAGCGGGCCGGACGCAACGAAGGAAAATCCGAGGTCGTAACCGGCGCGCTCGAAGCTCGCAAAACCCTCGGGTGTAACGTAGCGATCGAGCGGCGCGTGCTTCGGCGTCGGACGCAGGTACTGACCGAGCGTGACGATGTCGACGCCCGCCGCGCGCAGGTCGGCCATCGTCTCGAGCACCTCGTCGTCGGTCTCGCCGATACCGACCATGATCGAGCTTTTCACGAAGCGCTCGGGTGCCCTGGCCTTGGCTCGCTTCAGCACGCCGAGCGAGAGGTCGTAGTCGCAGCGTGGATCGCGGATCTTCGGCGTCAGCCGGCGCGTGACCTCGATGTTGTGGGCGAAGACGTCGGGTGCGCTGTCGACCATGGTGTCGACGTCCTCTTGCTTGCCACGAAAATCACCAACCAGCGTCTCGACCAGGAGCTCGGGGCAGCGCTCGCGTAGCGCCGTCACGGTGCGCGCCATGTGTGACGCCCCACCGTCGAGCAAGTCGTCGCGGTCGACCATGGTCAAGACCACGTAGTTGAGGCCGAGCTGGCTGATGGCCTTGGCCACGTGCTCGGGCTCGCGCGGATCGACGGCACCCTTCGGGTTACCCGTGGTGACGGCGCAGAAGCGGCAGCCACGGGTGCAGGTGTGGCCGAGCAACATGATCGTGGCCGTGCCGGCGCCCCAGCACTCACCGACGTTGGGGCAACGCGCCTCTTCACATACCGTGTAGAGGTCGAGCTTGCGCAGCGTCGCCTTGAGGTCGGTGTAACGCTCGCCGCCAGGCGCGCGCACCTTGAGCCAGGGAGGTTTGGGCTCTTTCATGACGCGTTGATCAGCTTCTCGAGCAGCTCGCTGACGAGCTTGGGGTTGCCCGCGCCCTTGGTTTCTTTCATCACCTGCCCCACGAACCAGCCGAGCACGCCCTTCTTGCCGGCGCGTACGGCGGCGACCTGGCTGGGGTTGTCGGCCACCACCTTCTCGCAGACGGCGCTCAACGCGGCGCTGTCCGAGACGACGCGCATGCCGCGCTCGTCCACCACCGCGCGCGGCGACTTGTCCGTGTTCTCGATGGCGGCGAACACTTCCTTGCCCTGCTTGCCGCTGATCTCGCCGCTGTCGACCAGCTTCACGAGCTCGGCGAGCTGCTCGGCGGTGACGCTGAAAGCCGCCTCCTGACCGCGCACGCTGGTGCCGCGCAGCACCTCGTTCACCAGCCAGTTGGCGAGCTTGAGCGGCTGCGCGTAGGCGCGGCAGGCAGCCTCGAAGAAGCGCACGTAGGCGGGATGCTGCGTCAGCGTGGCGGCCGTGGCCGGCGGCAGATCGTACTTCTCGACGTAGCGCTGGCGGATCGCTCCGGGCAGCTCACCGAGCTCGCCGCGGCACTTCTCGACGAAGGCCTGCTCGAGGCGCAGCGGCGGCAGATCCGGCTCGGGGAAGTAGCGGTAGTCGTGGGCATCTTCCTTCGAGCGCAGCGTCTTGGTCTGACCCGTGTCCGGGTCGAAGCTGCGCGTCTCCTGCGTGATCTTGCCGCCGGCGTCCAGGATCGCGGTCTGCCGCGCGATCTCGGAGTCGATCGCGCGCTGCACGAAGCGGAAGGAGTTGATGTTCTTGAGCTCGCAGCGCGTACCGAGTTTTTCGCTGCCGCGCGGGCGGAGCGAGACGTTGCAATCGCAACGAAAGCTCCCCTCCTCCAGGTTGCCGTCGTTGACGCCGATGAAGACGAGGATGTCACGCAGGGCGCGCAGGTAAGCCACCGCCTCGGCGCTCGAGCGCAGGTCCGGATCACCCACGATCTCGATCAGCGGGACGCCGGCGCGGTTGAGATCCACCAGCGAGCTGCCGGCGACGCCATGCACGTTCTTGCCGGCGTCCTCCTCCATGTGCACGCGCGTGATGCCGACCGTCCTGGTCTGGCCGTCGACGTCGATCTCGAGCTCGCCCCTGGTCGAGAACGGCTCGTCGTACTGGCTGATCTGGTAGCCCTTGGGCAGGTCCGGGTAGAAGTAGTTCTTGCGCGCGAAGGTGCTGCGCTCGTGGATGTCGCAACCGAGCGCCAGCGCCGCGCGCACGGCAAAGCTCACCGCCGTCTCGTTGATCACGGGCAACGACCCGGGCAGCCCCAGGCACACCGGGCAGACGTTGCTGTTGGGCGCACCGCCGAAGCTCGTGGAACAGCCGCAGAACAGCTTGCTCTTCGTGAGGAGCTGGCCGTGCACTTCCAGGCCGATGACCGGTTCGTAGTCCGTCGCCACTTCCCGCCTTTGCTACGCCCTCGAGCTCATGGAATCAAGGGTCAGGACCGGAGGCCGGGAAACGGTACAGAGGCCAGGCATGGGGCAAGGGCGTTTGGCGCCCTCGACCAGTCGCGCCGCCGATGCCCCGTGGCGGGATGCGAAGTCTCCGCACGCGCTCGTCTCAGTACCACTCGCACACGTATGGGCGCTGATCGCTGCAGTACGTGTCTTCCCACCCGTCGGCGGCGACGTAGGCGCAGGGCTCGTCGGGTTCGGTGGTCAAGGGATCCGTGGGCGCATTCGTGCGCCAGGCGACGAAGTGGACGCCGATGAGCGTGCCGTCGGCCGCGCCCTGCCAGAAC
>DATLIL010001012.1:0-4771 GCA_035539475.1 Polyangiaceae bacterium | reverse complement strand
CTTCAAGACGCTGCTCGACGAAAACAAGGAGAGGCTGGCGCGCACGCTGTCGCAAGAGGTCGGAAAGCCCGTGCAGCAAGCGCTGAACGAGCTCAACGCGATGCCCGGTCGCATCGACTTCTTCCTCGCCAACGCCGCCAGCGTGCTGGCCGACGAAGTGGTGCAGCAGGACCCCGTCGAGGAGCGCATCGGCTGGGAGCCGCTCGGCGTCGTTGCCAACATTTCGGCCTGGAATTACCCCTATTTCGTCGGTTCCAACGTGTTCGTCCCCGCGCTCTTGACCGGCAACGCGGTGGTCTACAAGCCGAGCGAGTTTGCCGCCCTGACTGGCCTCGCCATCACCGAGCTCCTGCACTCCGCGGGCGTCCCGGCGGACGTCTTTCAGGCGCTGATCGGCGGCGGAGCCATCGGCGCGGCCCTGCTCCAGGAACCCGTCGACGCCGTGTTCTTCACGGGCTCGTATGCCACCGGCCGGCGCATCGCCGAAGCGGTCGCCGGGCGGCTCGTGAAGGTGCAGCTCGAGCTGGGAGGCAAGGACCCTGCGTACGTGACTGACGACGTGGACGTCGCGGTCGCAGCCGACTCGCTGTCGGACGGCGCGTTCTACAACACCGGGCAGAGCTGCTGCGCCGTCGAGCGCATCTACGTGCACGAAGCCGTGGCCGGGCCGTTCATCGAGAAGTTCGTGGCTGCGGTGAAGAGCTTCAACGTCGGCGATCCCGGGGAAAAGACCACGTATATCGGGCCGCTGACGCGCGAGGCCCAGCTCGCGGTGCTCGAGGATCAGGTCACCGACGCGGTCGCCAGGGGCGCCGAGCTCATCACGGGTGGCAAGCGCATGGCACGCCCGGGCTACTACTTCGAGCCGACTGTGCTGGTGAACGCCACGAGCGCGATGAAGGTCATGCGCGACGAGAGCTTCGGACCGATCATCGGCATTCAGGTCGTGAAGAGCGACGACGAAGCCGCGAGGCTGATGAACGACACCGACTACGGCCTCACCGCAGGCGTCTACAGCAAGAGTCGCCAGCGCGCCGAGCGCATCCTGCGCGCCGTGCAGAGCGGGAGCGTGTACTGGAACTGCTGTGACCGGGTGAGCCCGCGTCTGCCCTGGACCGGACGCCGCCACTCGGGCATCGGCTCCACGCTGAGCACACACGGCATCCGAGCGTTCGTCCAGCCCAAGGCCTGGCACCTGCGGGCGGGCTGATCGGCCGCCAGTGCAGAGCGTGACGTCGACGGTATCGGGCTCGAAACAGCGACCATGCTGCCGGACACGGCGTCAACCGAGCAGCCACCGTCGAAGCCAGTTCCGCACTTCGCGAGCACGTACTCTTCCGGACGCTCGTTTCGCCATTGAGCGCGGTTCTCGTCGAAGTCCGGTCCGCCACAGCCGACCACGGACATGCCCCCCAAGATCATTCCCAGTGCCCATGCCTTCATGGGCAGAAGACTATTTCAAGGGCTGTTCCAGCGGTAAATCCGGCGTGAAACGCGCTCGACGTTGCCTCGGACCCGTCAGGAGCGGGCGCGCTGGCTCCGCTCGGCCAGCACGTCGAGCAACGCCGCGGTGTCGAGCCCCTTGGCGATGTGCGCGTCGAAGCCGGCCTCCAGGCACTCTCTCCGCGTGGCCGCCGAGGTGTCAGCGGTGAACGCCACCGCCGGCGTGGTGATGCCCGCGGCCCGCAGCCAGCGAATGCTCGCCATGCCATCGCGGGAGGGGAGGCCGAGATCGAGGACCAGCAGATCGAATGCTTGCTCGCCAGCGCGATCACACGCGCCTTTGCCGTCTCGCTCCCAGGAGACCTGGGCTCCCGCCATGGCCAGGAGCTCCGTCATGACCTCGCCGAGGTCACAGTCGTCCTCCGCGAGTAGAATGCGGCAGCCTTTGAGCGTCGGATTTGGCCGAACTGGCGCGGGGAAAGCGGTGGGTACCGGTTCCAGTGCCGGGAGCTTGACCTGGAACGTGCTGCCCCGTCCGAGCTCGCTCCGTACCAGCGCCAGGGACCCCCCCATGGCCTGTAGGAGCCGGCGAGAAATGGCGAGGCCCAGGCCTGCGCCCAGCACGCCGTGAGGCGCCAGGCGCGAGAAGGGTCGAAACAGCAGTTCCTGCCCCTGGGGCGGAATGCCGGGACCGGAGTCGTCCACATCGATGACGAGGCTCGTGTCCTGCCGCGTAACGCGGACGGTGACGTGGCCGAGCTCCGTGAACTTCACCGCGTTGCCGACCAGGTTGGTCACCACCTGACGAAGACGAACCGGATCCAGCACGAGGCGCCCGGCGCTGCCGAGCTGTTTCACGGCGAGTCCTTTGCGCTCGGCTTCGGCGCTGAGACCGTCGATCACCTCGCGAACGATCTCGTCCGGGCTGCAGGGCAGCGCCTCGATGTGCAGCTTTCCCGCCTCCACGCGGGAGAAATCGAGCAGATCGTCCACCAGCCGTCCGAGCACCGCGGCGCTGCTGCGAGCCCTTGAGATCAAGGCCTGGCGTCGTTCGACGGCGATGCCAGTCCGATCGGCCAGCTCCAGAGATGCCAGGATCACCGCGAGCGGTGTGCGTAACTCATGACTGAGCGTTTGCAGGAAGCGGCGCTGCTCCTGATTGGTCCGTAGCGCCTCGTCGCGCGCCGTCGTGAGCCTGGAGGTGAGCAGCTTGACCTCGCCAGCGAGCACGTTCACGCCGTGCGCGATGGCGTCGATGAGGTCGTGGTTTTCGGAGATGGTGGTGCGCTGATCGAAGTTTCCGGCGACAAGTTCCTCGAGCACCTCGACGAGATGCTCGAGCCGCCCCTCCGTCGGAGACGTCAGCGGGCCAGCCACGCTCTGGCCGCAGCCTCGTCAGTGAAGATTTGGGTGGGAGTGCCGAGTCGCGCCACGCGCAGGTAAAAGCTCCCCATCACGCGCCCGAAGGGCGAGGTGTCCACCAGCAGCGCCAGCGCGCGGAAGGTTTCGACTTCGGGACCGGTGTAGACCTGCCGGACCTCGGGATCGAGCGGGACCGCCTTGCGCAAGTCGACCATGAGGGGCAGCCGCTTGCCGGCGGCGAGCGACACGACCGTGGCGAGCAGCTGGCGCGCGTCGTCGACCGACTGGCGCCACCCTGCCGTCACGCGCACGGTGATGCAGCCCTGCTCACGAGCGACGGTGGCCATGGGCAGGACCAGCGCCGACTCTCCCTCAGCGGCTGTCAGGTTCAATTACGAAACCGTACTAAGGGTCGGGATCGCCGATCAACTGAAAGGTCGTTGAGTCGGCGCGACACCGCAGGCGCTCCGGATTTCTACATAGCAGCTTGATCGGCGCTTACCGCCGAGCGCCGCTAGAGGCCCATCGCGCGCTTGAAGCGCTTCGCGTCGGCGAACATGTCGACGTTCGTGAAGACGTACGTCGACGCCTGGTCCTTACCGCCCTGGGCGATCTCGGCGAGGCGCTCGATGGCAGGATCTTCGTAACGCGACTTGTGCCCCGCCGGCCCCGGCAAGCGGTAGTAGGCGACTTTGCGCTTGGACAGGCCGTGGTGCAGGGGATCGCGCGACGCGAGGGTGTTGGTCTCTTCGGCGAGATCGTCGCAATCGTCCGGCTTCCAGGCCGGACCGGTTTCGAAGACGACGGTCTCGAACTGCTTGCGCACGTCCTTGAGAAAGTCGCGCAGGGCGGCGCGGTTGGCGCGCGAGCTCGGGAAGTCCGGCGGAGCGACGAACACGGCCGTCTTGGCGTCGAGCTCCTGGGCTACTTCGCCCAGGGTCTTCAGCGCTGTTTCGACGACCTTGCCGCTACGAAAGCCCTCCTGGGCGATCTCGCGAGGACCGAGCAGGGCGAACGCAAAGCCGTTCGGGGCCTCACGGCGCCAGCGGCGCACGGTACCCTGGCCGGGGACGGCCAGGTGCGTCTCCTGGACCTCGACGAAGAGGTATTCCTTGAAATAGCGGGTCGCTGGGACGGCGAAGCCTGCACAGCCGACGACCATCATGACGGCGCCCACGCTACCACACTGTAGGCGCCCATGCCGGTCAGATCCGAACAAAAATTCTCGCGAACTCGGCGATCTCAGGCCGGGAATTTCAGCGCGCAGAGCGTCGCCGGTCACTCCACGGGTTGAGGCCCGGCGACCACGCCAGGACAAAACGACGGCACCCGAGGCGCCGCATGGCGCTTGCTCGGGTGCCTTTCTGCCTTTTTCAGGCTCGATCCGCGTCGCCGCTCAGTAGAAGCAGACGGCGTCGCAGTTTTCGAAGACGCACGTGGTGATCGCGTTCGTCTCATCGCCGGCGAGGCCGGAGCAGTCCGGGCCGTAATCGGCGGGCGTGGCACAGAGGCTCAAGCACTCCTGCGACATGTCGAGATCGACCGTGTCCGGCAGATCACTCGGAGCGCCGCCGGCACCGATCGCGACTCGCTCGTTGATGCACTCCTGCCAGCAGAGGAACTCTCCGCCGTTGCCCACGTAATCGGACGGGCCGCCGTAGCCACAGACGTTGTTGGGCTCGAAGGCATTGCAGTTCTTCGACTCTTCACAACAATTCGTCTGAATACAGGCCTGGCACTCGTCGCCTGCGTCGGTCGGGTCGCAGTCGGGGTAGGGGGTGCCGACGATCATGCTGCCGCCGCCCTGGCCGCCCGTTTCCACGGGGTCACAGGTGGCAACGATGCCCGCGGGAGCGCCGCCGCCGCCCGGAGCGCCACCGGCCGTTCCAGTGTCGCCGCCTTCGCTGGTTGCACCGGCTGTGCTGGTGGTGCCGCCCTTGGAGTCGCTGCCGCCCTTTCCGCCGCT
>DATLIL010001011.1:0-7640 GCA_035539475.1 Polyangiaceae bacterium | reverse complement strand
GCCATCGAGCGTGAGCTCGACGAGATCGGCGCTGGCTCGCCACCGCCGATCTCGTCGAGCTCTCGCTCGATGGCGGCGGTCGCGTGCTCGTCTGGCCGAGCGGCACCGAACCCAAGCTCAAGATCTACGTCGATCTCGAGTTGCCGCTCGGCGCGAGCGAGGCCTGGAGCGCCGTGGAAGAGCGGGGCCAGGCTCAAGCACTCACCATCGCCAGCGCCGTGGAAGCGGCGCTGAGCGCGTGATGACAGGAGAAACAAGGAGAAAACCATGCGAACAATCGGCACCATCCTCGGCTTCGCCACGGCATTTGCCCTGACCGCGGTCGCCTCTCCCGGGCAAGCTCAGGAGTTCGGCAAGAAAGGAGACGCGGTTTTCTCCGCCGAGCGCCTGTTCGGCTTTCAGTCGACGCACATCTTCGAGGAGCGCCCCGATCCGGTCGACGACATCGAAGACGACTGGTCGTACTTCGGCATCGGCTGGCGCGGCACGTACATCTCGGACTTCAGTCCTTACGATGTGCCACGTCTCGGCTTCGACTACCTGGTGATCGACGGCCTCAGCATCGGCGGCAGCCTCGGTTTTGCCACCATCAGCGGTGACACCGACGACGGGTTCGGAGGCTTCGACAACGACCCCTCGGGTACTGCCGTCCTGCTGAACCCGCGCGTGGGTTACGTGTACATGTTCAGCAAGGCGGTCGGCATCTGGCCGCGCGGTGGTCTCGTGTTTCACTCCCTCAGCGTGGAGAACGACGACGACTTCCAGGTTTCGGAGAGTGGCTTTGGCCTGAACCTCGAGTGCATGTTCCCGATCGTGCCGAGCGACCACTGGGGCTTCCTGGTCGGGCCGACCATCGACCTGGATTTCACCGGCTCGCGCGACTACGACTACCCGGGTCCGGCGCCGGACGACGACTTCGATCGTCGCTACCGCACGATCGGGCTGCAGGCGGGCATCTTCGGCTGGCTGTAGCTATTCCGTGTCGTACGGCACGACTTCGTGATGACCCAGATTGGCGATGGCGGAGCGCACGCTGTCGCCGATCTGGGGCTCCGTGCCGACGACCGTGAGCACGAGGTTGTCGCTGGGAATGCGCTCGGCGACGGCGCGGTTGGCGGACTCCAGCGTGACCGCCTTGATCGCGTCGAGGTAGCGCGCGTGGTAGCCCGGCGGCAGGTCGTAGAGCGCCGCGTCGAGCAAGAGGCCCACGCGCTTGCTGGCGGTGTCGATGGCGAAGGCGTGCGACCGCACGAGGAAATCCTTGCACCAGGCGAGCTCGCCCTCGCTGATGCCGCTCTGTCGCCACTGCGCCAGGAGCTCGAGCTCGAGCTTGATGCACTCGGCGGCGTCGCCGGCCTTGGGAAAGGTCCACATGCTGAAGGCCTGGCGTCGGCGGTCGTAGGGCAGGCTGGCGTACGCGCCGTAGGACCAGCCGCGCTTCACGCGAACCTCCTGCATCAGCCGCGCGGTAAAGGTGCCACCGAACGCCGTGTTGGCGAGGAGCAGCGGAAAGTGGTCCGGATCACTGGGGTGGGAGCCCAGCCCGCCAATGATGATCTGCGTCTGCGTGCGGTCGGGTTTGTCCACGATCACGAGGCGCCGGCCCGCGGGTGCGGCTGGCTCCGGCGTCTCGTCCCGGGCGACGGCGCCCGAAGGCAACGCCGCGGCGATGCGCTCGGCGATCGCGTGGGCTTCGGACTCGAGCACGTAGCCCGAAAACGCGAACATCAGATTCTCGCGCACGAACAGGCGGCGATAAAGTGCGCGCAGCGTGTCCGGCGTGACGGCGGCCAGCGTCGTCGCGGTGCCGGAGATCGGGCGGCCGTAGGGGTGGCCGCCGAACATGCTGCGACGGAACCAGCGCCGGGCGAGCGTGCGATCGTCGTCGAGGGCTTCGACGAGCTCGGCCTCGGTCTCGCGCTTGAGCAAGCCGAGCTCGCCTTCGTCGAGGCCGGGACGGGCCACCACGTCGACGAGCAGATCGGCGAAACGCGCGAGCGAGCGCGCGATCACGGCGCCGTGGAACACGATCGTGCTGGCCGAGACGTCGACGCTCAGGGCGCCGCCCATGGCGTCGATCTCGGCGTCGATGATCTCGGCGCTGCGGCCGCCGGCGCTGCGCTTCATCAGCCGCGCCAGCAGGCGTGTGGCGCCCTCGACGCCCAGCGGGTCCGCCAGGGCGCCGAGCCGCACGGCGACGCTGATCGAGACCAGCGGCAGGTCGGTGTTGTGCTCGACCATCACGGTCGGGCTGGTTTGCTGCAAGGCCGCGGCGGTCACTGTGCTGCCTCTTCTGCGGCGAGCTCGGCCCGCACCAGGATCACGCTGCGCCGCTCGTTGTTCAGGTAGCGCCGCGCCACCCGCAAGAGGTCGCTCTGGCCCAGGCGGGCCGTCAGCTTCAGGCGCTCGAATGCCGCGCTGGGTTGCGCCAGCACGGTCTCGTAGAAGCCGATGGTGTTGGCCTTGCCGTCGACCGTCTCCAGGCTGCTCAGCAGCCCGAGCTCGAAGCGGGCACGGGCGCGCTCGAACTCCTCGGCCGCGACCGGCTCGCGACAGACACGCTCGAACTCTTGGTCGATCACCGCCAGGATTTCTTCGGCGCGCTTACCCTCGCGGGCCGAGGCGTACACCTCGAGCAAGCCGGGGTCGTGGAACGGGCCCACGTAGGCGCGCACCTCGGAGGCGAGCTCCAGGCTGCGTACGAGCTTCTTGTGGATGCGGCTGGCGCGGCCACCGAAGAGCACCTCGATCAGGAGCGAGAGCGCCATGTAGTCCCAATCACCGAGCGCCGGCGCGTGGTAGCCGACGGCGAGCTTTTCGGTCGGCGTGGGCTTCTTCACCTCCAGGCGCCGCTCGCCCTGCTGGGCGGGCTCCGGCTGAAAGTCCTCCACCGGCAGCGAGCTACTCGCGAGCTCACCGTAGGCGCGAGTAATGCGCTCCAGCATGTGGGCCTCGTCCAGGTCACCAACGACCACCACGGTCGCGTTGTTGGGCGAGTAGTAGGTCTTGTAGAAGGCCTCGCAGTCCTTGGTGTCGAAGCCCTCGATGTCCTTCATCCAGCCAATGGTCGGCCACTTGTAGGAGTGTTTGGTGAAGGCCGTGGCCCAGAGCAGCTCGCTGACGGAGCCCTCGACGTCGTCGTCCACGCGGTAGCGGCGCTCGTTGGCCACCACTTCTTTCTCGCTCGTGACCTGCGGCTCGCGCAGTACGAGGCGCGACATACGCTCGGACTCGAGCTGGATCACGAGGTCGATCTGCTCGCGCGGGACGGCGATGTTGTACTGGGTCCAGTCGAGCCAGGTGGAGGCGTTGCTCTCGGCGCCGGCTTCCTCCAGCTTGCGGTCGAACTCACCCGGCGCTCGGCCCTCGACTTCGTTGAACATCAGGTGCTCGAACAGGTGGGCGAGCCCCGTCTTGCCTTCGCGCTCGTGCCGCGAGCCGACGCGAAACCAGGTGTGGTAGGCGATGACGGGCGCCGAGTGGTCCTCGCACAGCAGGAGCTCGAGGCCGTTCGCCAGCCGAAAGCGTTCGAGCTTCAGGCTCTCCCCGAAGGGGATCGTTTCTAGGTGCTCTACCCGGCCGTAGCGCGGCGCCTGGGCGTTGATCTTTTCGAGGCGTTCAGTGCGACCGAGGGCCATGAAGCCGAAAAGCTAGCATCATTCGAGCTTCAGGATGGCGAGAAATGCCTCCTGCGGGACCTCGACGCTGCCCACGGATTTCATGCGCTTCTTGCCCTCTTTCTGCTTCTCGAGGAGCTTGCGCTTGCGCGAGATATCGCCGCCGTAGCATTTCGCGGTCACGTCCTTGCGCAGGGCGCGCACTGTTTCGCGGCTGATCACCTTGGAGCCGATCGCCGCCTGGATCGCGACCTCGTACTGTTGCTGCGGCACGAGCTCCTTGAGCTTGGCGGCCAGGGCTCGACCTCGCTCGTAGGAACGGGCGCGGTGCACGATCACGCTGAGCGCGTCCAGCGGATCGCCGTTCAGCAGCATGTCGAGCTTGACCAGATCGTCGGTGCGATAGCCGGTGATCTCGTAGTCCATGCTGGCGTAGCCGCGCGAGACGCTCTTCAGCTTGTCGTGGAAATCGAGGATCACCTCGGCCAGGGGTAGCTCGTAGGTGACCACGACGTGGTCCTTGGTGGCGTAGCTCAGGTTGAGCTGCGTACCGCGCCGCTCCTCGCACAGCGCCACCACCGGTCCGACGTACTCACTCGGCACGTGGACGGTGAGCTTGAGGATCGGCTCCTCGATCGAGTCGAGCACGCCGGGCCCCGGCATCTTGGAGGGGTTGTCGACGCGGATGACCTCGCCCTCCTTGGTGTGCGCGCGGTAAACCACGCTGGGAGCCGTGGTGATGAGATCGAGGTCGTACTCGCGCTCCAGCCGCTCCTGGATGATTTCCATGTGCAGCAGGCCCAGAAAGCCGCAGCGGAAGCCGAAGCCGAGCGCGTCCGACGTGTCCGGCTCGAACTGGAACGAAGAGTCGTTCAGGTGCAGCTTGGACAGCGCGTCGCGCAGGCTCTCGTAGTCGGCGGCGTCTGTCGGGTAGATACCGGCGAACACCATCGGCTTGACCTCGCGGAAGCCAGGCAGCGGCTCGCTCGCGCCCTTGATGCTCGTCGTGACGGTGTCGCCGATCTTGGTGTCTTCGGTGCTCTTGATGTTGGCGGCGACGAAGCCGACCTCGCCGGGGCCGAGCTCCGACAGGGCCGTGGCGTGGGGCGCAAAGCAGCCGATCTCCGTGACGTCGTAGGTCCGGCCGGTCGACATGAACTTCATGCGATCGCCCTTCCTCAGCACGCCTTCCATCACGCGCAGCATGACCACCGCGCCGCGGTAGCTGTCGTACCAGCTATCGAAGAGCAGCGCGCGCAGCGGCTTTTCCGCGTCGCCCTTGGGTGGCGGCACGCGCTCGACGACCGCCTCCAGCACTTCTTTGACGCCGACGCCGGTCTTGCCGCTGGCAAAGAGCGCGCCGCTGCAGTCGAGGCCGATCGTCTCCTCGATCTCCTCGGCTGCGCGATCGACGTCAGCGGAGGGCAGATCGACCTTGTTGAGCACCGGCAGGATTTCGAGGTTGTTCTCCAGGGCCAAATAGGCGTTGGCCACCGTCTGCGCCTGAACGCCTTGCGTCGCATCGACGACCAGCAGCGCGCCCTCGCAGGCGCGCAAGCTGCTCGAGACCTCGTAGTTGAAGTCGACGTGGCCGGGCGTGTCGATCAGCTGCAGCTGGTACTCGTTGCCGTCCTTGGCCTTGAACTTCAAGCGCACCGACTGTGCCTTGATCGTGATGCCGCGTTCGCGCTCGAGCTCGAGCTTGTCGAGGAACTGGTCGACGCGCTCGCGCGCCGAGACGGCGCCGGTCACGTCCAGGATGCGATCGGCGAGCGTGCTCTTCCCGTGGTCGACGTGGGCGATGATCGAGAAGTTACGGATTCGGCTCGGCTCGGTCGGCATGGATGGCTAGCGCTCGGCGAAATTCGTGGCCGGCCGCTCTCTAGCGCGCAGCGCCGCCGCACACCAGCCGTAGCATTCGCGTTGGCGGGTTACTTCTTGGCGGCCTTGGCCGGGGGAGCGGCGTCGGTCAGGCTCATTTGACCGGGCAGCGCGTGCTCGTAGCGCTTCAACACCAGGTCGATCCCCTCGCGAATGTAGACGGCGACCGGCACTTTCGTGCGCGTGTGCAAGAGGTGCAGCCGCTCGTTTTGTTCGGGCGTGATGTACACCGTCGTGGAGATCTTCTTGCGCGACATCGGAGCGGAAGTGCCAGCTGTTACATTAGATTCCCATACGTGCGTTGTCAAATGGATCCAGGTCCGCCAGATCCAAAAAATACTTCGAGTTTCGAATACTTAAGAACTTCGATCCGACCGTGCAGACGGTTGATCGAGGGGCCTCGGCAGTGATGGAGCGCCGGAGCTGTCTGGTGGGCCGGTCGGTCTCACGCCGGGGCGCGCAGCCTGGTTTTAGCCAGCGCCGCCTGCTACACGGGCAAGGCTGGCGCATGGCAGGAGCCTCATTTCGCAGCGAGCGAGGTCCGAGCACCCGTACCTGCGGGCTGGGAGCGCTGGTGTTCTTTCTCGTCTTCTACTCTGGCTGTAATCGGCCGAGTGCCCCCGCCGAAGCGCCCGACGATGCAGCGCCGCAGCGCAGGAACCAGGTGCTCCACGAGGAGTGCCAGATCACGTCGCCCGGCGCCGAGCGCCTCGACGCCAACGGCGATGGCCGCGCGGACATCACCATCGTGCGCGCGCAGGGCCGTGAAGTCTGCCGGGCCGCCGACATCAACTTCGACGGCGTGGTCGACACCTGGTCGTACAGCGATCCGTCGGGTCAATTGCGTCGCCGCGAGCACGACTTCGATCGCGACGGTCAGATCGACGAGATCGCGATCTATCAGCTCGGCGTCGTGCGCCAGAAGCAGCGCGCTACGACCAGCGTGGGCAGGCTCGACACCTGGGAGTACTACAACAACGGGGTGCTCACCCGCGCCGATCGCGACTCCGACGGCGACGGCGTCATCGACCAGTGGTGGGAGTTCAATCAGCCGGGCTGCCCGCTGATGCACGCGGACGCCAATCGTGACGGCAAGCCCGACGTGGGCACCACGATCGACTACTGCAAGGAGACGGGGTACGTCCCACCCGAGCGGCAGAGCTATCGCCAGGCCGAGAGCCCTGACTTTCAGCGCAGCGACGCCGTGCCGACCGAGACCGATGTGACCGAGGTCCAGGGCGCCGGCGAGGCCAAGCCTCCGGAGCCGAAGAAATGAGGTCCAGCGCCGACGGCGTCCTGGCGGCGCTGGCGCTGCTCGTGGCCGGCAGCCTCGGAGCCTGGGCGTGTACCCGGCCGCAGCCCGCCGCGCAGGCCGGAGAGGAAGAAGCAAAGCCCGCCGCGGGACTACCCAAGGACGATCAGTCGCGCTGCGACTACAAGAGCCGCGGCGATCGCGACGTCTCCGAGACGGCTGGGCCGGGCTCGCTCACGCCGAACATCCGCCGCGTCTATGCGCTCTTGGGCGAGGGTGAGGAGTCGAAGCGCGTGCTCGTGTGCCGCGAGGTCGACACCAACTTCGACGGCATCAAGGACGTCGTGCGCACTTACAACGAGCGCGGCGAGGCCACGAACGAGATGGCCGACAGCAATTTCGACGGCAAGATCGACACCTGGGTCACCTTCGCGCGCGGACGCGTGGCCAAGGTGGAGGTGGACACCACGGCCAACGGCAAGCCCGACGAGGCGCGCTTCTACGTCGGCGGCAAGCTCAGCCGCGTGCAGCTCGACGCCAACGACGACGGCTACCCCGACGTCTGGGAGATCTACGACGAGGGCAAGCTGCAGCGCCGCGGCGTGGATCTGGACCACGACGGCCACGTCGATCGCTGGGATCGTGACGAGATCGGCCTGCGCGAGGTCGCCGAGCGCGAGCGGCGCGAAGAGGCCGAGGCCAAGAAGAAGGACGACAAGGAGCGGCAGAAAGCCGGCGCTGACGCCGGTGCGGCTGACGCTCGAGCGAGCACCGAGAAACGGGAATGAAGAATCCGAAGCAAACCAGCGCGGGCGGCGAGCGCCTGCAGAAGGTCCTGGCGCGGGCGGGGCTGGCGTCGCGCCGCGCCGCCGAGGACCTGATCCTCAAAG
>DATLIL010001010.1:0-3320 GCA_035539475.1 Polyangiaceae bacterium | reverse complement strand
TCCCGGCGAGTTCGTCACCGTTCAGGGGGCGTTCCACGGCCACGTGCACGAGACGATCGACCCGCAAGGGCGCTACCACTTCAATATTCAGTTTCGCCCCTTCAATGTCACCGGCACGGGCCAGACGAGCGGCACGGTTTACTCCTTGCGTGGCGCCGCCAACAATCAGTTCAGCGGCGAAGGAGCGGCCGAGTTCAGCTTCGTCAACGACTTCAAACTCATCGGACCCGGCCCGCACAACGACCTCACTGTCCACATTCCGAGCGAATTCGGGGTGAGCGAGACTGGAGCCCTCGACCCGTTCGTCGGCGGCGGCACGGCGGAGTGCAAGTAAGAACCACCCGAGCCCGAGCGGCGGAAACGCACTCGAGTACTGCGCGAGCGCCCGAGCCATGAGCTCAGGCGCCGTGCAGTATGGATGGCGTCAAGGGTGGCGGGGAGTGCGCTTTCGGCTCGACTCAGTCGACGATGAGCGTGTCGATCGCGCTCTGATCGCGGTGCCGGCGCAGGTTCGAGACGAGCACCTCGCGCTCGACCCAGGGCAAGACGTTGCCGCGCGGCGTGGCGTACTCGAGGTAGAGGTTGTGATCGGTCGAGACCATGTCGTCGAGCGAGACGCCGGCGAGCTGGGCGGATTCGGCGAGGTAGCGGTCGAGCGAGTCGTCGACGACGATGAGGTCGTCCAGGAGCTCGAGCAGGGGCTTCCCGTTCGGGATGATGCGGCGCATCTGGGCCTGCTTCTCGAGCGCGTGGACGCGTGAGGCGGAAGCGGCGAGGGGCGACTCCGAGGCCACCAGGATGCCCTGCCCACCACCGTAGAACAGCGCGACGTGCGGGAACACGTGGCGCAGCGTGTTGACGATGGTGGAGAAGTCCTTGCGGAACACGTGGTGCAGCTGCACCCACTGCTGAAAGACGCCGCCGGGGGCGAGGCGCGAGCGCACGAGCTCGTAGTACTCGCGGCTGTAGAGGCTCGAGGCGCCCGCAAACCAGATGCTCGACAGCTCCATGCTGAGCAGGTCGTAGCGATCCTCGTGCACCAGCAGGTAGTTGCGCCCGTCACCGAGGTGCAGATGCGTGCGGGGATCGTCGATGGCGCCCAGGTTGGCGCTCTGGAAGTGCTGGCGAGCGGCGGCCACGATCGAAGGCGAGATCTCGACGACGTCGAGGCGCTTCCAGGGGTAGGCGGCGAGCGTGCCGAGCGTCGTACCGGTGCCGAGACCGATCACCATGGCGCGATCGAATCGGCTGACGAACAGGGAAGGGTAGTGGGCGAAGAAGCGCTGGGCGTTCATCTCCCAGCCCGTGTTGCCCTGGAACTTGCCGTTCGTGTAGAGCGTGCGCACGCCCGAGCTCTCGCGCGTCACGGTGGTCACGCCGCCGTGCACGTCCTCGCGCAAGAACTCCAGCGCCTCGGGCTCCTTCCAGCCTTCGAAGTACACATTGGTACCACTGGTCAGACGCGGCAGATTCCAGCGCGGAACGAAGATGGCTAGAGCCAGCGCCAGCGCGCCCCCACCATACGCAAGACGCCGATCACGCGGTCGTGCCCAGCGGATCGACAGCAGACCCGCCGCCAAGAAACAGCCAGCGATGAGCAGCAGCGAGCGCTCCGAACCGAGCGCCGGCAGGATCACGTAGCCCGTCAGCAGCGAGCCGCACACCGCGCCGATGGTGTTGACGGCCGTCAGCCGTCCCACCCAGCGCTCGGCGTTCACCACCGCGGCCACCCGCTGCAGGATGAGCGGGAAGGTGAAGCCCATGATCGTGGTCGGCACGCACAGGATGACGAACGCCGCCACGGCGCGCGTCACTTCTCGGGCGCCGAAGGTCTTGATCACCTCGCCGGTGTTCGTGAACAGGAACGGCAGCTTGTCCCAGAGCGAGAGCGTGGCGATCAGCGCCAGGCCGGTGGCTACCAGCCCGAGCGGCAGCGCGCTGCCCTCGAGCCGGGCCCGGAGCGCGCCGGTTCGCGCCGCGCCGAAGAACAAACACAGCAAGAAGATCGCGAGGATCAGGCCGAACGCGTAGGCGCTGTTGCCGATGATCAGGGCCAGCAGGTGCGTGAACACGACCTCCGCCGCAAACACCAGACAGCCCGAGAGCAGCGCCAGGAGCGCGAGCAAGCGGGCCTCGCTGCCGCGCGGCTCCGCGCCCAGCCGGGCCACACTCGCCGACACGACGGCCCCTCCGGGCTGCACCCGGAACGCGCGCCCCAGCTGCAGCGCACCCAGCCCGACCGCAGCGCTGGCCAGCGCCGACGCGAGCAAGGTTCCGCGCACGCCGAGCAGCGGCAGGATCATGTACGCCGCCCCGAGCGAGCCGACGGCTCCGCCCAGCGTATTCGCCGCATAGAGGGCACCGAGCCGGCGCTCGCGCACGCCGTCGTCACCGCGGATCTCCTCGAGCGCGCGGGTCAAGAGCGGCAGGGTCGCGCCCATGGCCGTGGTCGGCACCACCACGAGCGCCAGCGCCACCAGCCAGCGCAGCGCCGAAATCAACGCCAGCGAGTCCGGCGCCGAGCGCGCCAGGGCCGCATACAGCGGCGTCAGGAGCTCGAAGCCGAACGGCGTCAGCGCCACGAACACCGCCACCACGAGCTCGAGCACACCGTAAGCAAACAGCGGCCGCTCGACCCGCGCCGCCCTCTTGCCGCCGAGGTGCGCCCCGAGCGCGAGCCCCGTCATGAACGCCGCCAGGACCGCGCTCACCGCGTAAGCCGTCGACCCGACGATGTACGTCAGGTACTTCGCGAAGCAGATCTGATCGACCAGCCCCGTCGCCCCCGACAGGACGAACAGGCACAGCGTGGCAGCAAACGGAAACTGCGAAGCGCCCGCCGGCGGCACGGTGGAACGGGGTCCACTATTGGGAGAAGTACCGAGAGAAGGCTCTTCGCTGGCGTAGGCGTCCACGGGGGCGGGACCATACACGAGGCGGGAGAAACGACCAATCGGCCGGCGAAACCGCCCCGCCCGCGGTCGCGGGTCTCCTCCGACAGTTCGCGGCCGAGCATCATGTTGATGAGCTGGGTGCGGTCGAGCGTCGCCGCCTCGCGCACGCCGACCAGCTTGCCGTTGCGCAGGACGGTGATGCGGTCGGAGATGTCGAAGACCTGGTCGAGGAAATGCGAGATGAAGACGATGCCCAGCCCTTCGGCGCGCAGCGAGCGCACGACGTCGAAGAGCATGCGCACCTCGTCGCGGTCGAGGCTGGCCGTCGGCTCGTCGAGGATCAGCACCTTGCCCGAGAGCGACACCGCCCGCGCAATGGCGATGATCTGCTGCACGGCCACCGAATAGCTGTCGAGCGAGCGCGAG
>DATLIL010001009.1:0-4317 GCA_035539475.1 Polyangiaceae bacterium | reverse complement strand
CGAACGACGGCCTGCCGCCCTGCCCCTGAACCCGGGACCCTCAAGGCGTCGAGTGGGGTTTGGGTTGCTAAGCAAGTCGTGGCTCACCGCCTGCCGTGCTGTAAGAAGCCAGCGCCGCTTTCCTAGCTGCCCAGCCTCATCCCAACGCGACAGGCAACGAGCCACGGCGTGTTCCCCAATCCAGCCCTTCCGCACCCGCTAGCCGTTCAAGGCCGTCGGGATTTCGCGAAGCCTGCGTCAGCAGGCTGAGCTGGATCAACCTATGGATCTTGGAAGAACAGATCTCGATCCGCGAGCGAGAGGCGGGTCACGACAAACTGACCGAACAGGCGCGGCTTTCTAACAATACGCCCGGAAGGCCAAGCGCTCTGCGCAGGCACTCCGCGAAACAAAAACAAACCTGCGAGGCCGCGCGAAGCGCGGCCGAGAGCACGCGCGAAGCGCGTGCGTCAGTGCGCGTTACCACCTGCACAGAACTGCTCGTAATCGATGTAGTCGGTGATAGTCGGATTCTCACCGCAGGCCGGGCACGTCTTGTCGCGCCGCAGCTTGAGCGTGCGGAACGTCATCTTCATCGAGTCGTAGGTGAGCAGGCGGCCAACCAGCAGATCGCCCTGGCCGAGGATGAGCTTGATCGCTTCCGTGGCCTGGATCACGCCGATGATGCCGGGCAGGATGCCGAGCACGCCTGCTTCGGAGCACGACGGCGCGAGCTCTGCGGGCGGCGGCTCCGGGTAGAGGCAGCGGTAGCAGGGACCGACGCGCGGCATGAAGGTCGTGACCTGGCCGTCGAAGCGGAAGATGGAGCCGTGGATGATCGGCAGGTTGTGCTTGAGCGAGGCGTCGTTGACCAGGTAGCGGGTCGGGAAGTTGTCGCAGCCGTCGATCACGCAGTCCCAGCCCTGGCCGAAGATGCGATCGACGTTGCTGCTCAGCAGGCGCTCCTGGAACTTCACCACCTTCACGTCGGGGTTCAGGTCCGTGAGCGCTTTCTCGGCGCTGTCGACCTTGGCCATGCCGAGGCGTGAGGTGGCGTGAATGATCTGGCGCTGCAGGTTGGAGGCGTCGACGGTGTCGGCGTCGACCAGGCCGATGGTGCCCACGCCCGCGGCGGCCGCGTACAGGGCCGAGGGCGCGCCGAGTCCGCCGGCGCCGAGGAAGAGGATCTTGCTCTTCAGCAGCTTGGCCTGACCCTTCTCGCCGACCTCCGGCAAGAGCAGGTGGCGCGAGTAGCGATCGAGCTGCGCGGCCGTGAACGCCGGCGGCTCCTCCGTCGGGTACTTCAGATCCTTCCAGCGCACGAAGCCGGGGTTCGCGCTGGAGACGTTGGTGTAGCCGAGGTCCTTCAGCGTCTTGGCTGCGAAGGCGCTGCGCGTGCCGCCCGCGCAGTAGAGGATGATTTCCGCGTTCTTGTCGGTCAGCTTCTGCTCCGACTGCGACTCGAGGGAGCTCCGGGGCACGTGAACGGCGCCGGGGATGAAACCCGCGCGGTATTCGTCCTTCTCGCGCACGTCGACGAGGGTGAACGGCTTCGTGGACTTTTGCTCGATGCGGCTCTTCAGCTCATCCAGGGAGATGAGGCGGATGGCCTGGCGAACTTCAGCGAAAAGGTCGGCGTACGTCTTTGACATGAGGGGGGGTTCCGAGAATGTCCCGTATTCCGATGCGACAATCGGAGGAGTGATAATATTTAGCCTATTTTGGCCTGCGTCAAGCGCCCGAAACACCCTAAAGGGAGCTCCGAGGGCGCCGTATACCACGCAGCCTGCGGGGCCCGAATCCGGCTCTTGGGCCGCTTCACCCGCTGCTAAACTCGCGAGATCGCTAGCCAGTAAGGAACCCGCCACACATGTCGCAAAGCCGCCTTGGTGAGCTTCTAGTCCGGGAAAAGCTCATCAGCCTGCAGCAGCTCCGCAAAGCCCAGGACGAGCAGAAGAAGTCCGGCTCCAACCTCGGCTACACCCTGGCCAAGCTCGGGTACATCTCGGACGGCGAGATCACGAACTTTCTGAGCACCCAGTACCGGCTGCCGGCGATCAACCTCGACGAGTACGAGATCGACGCCGAAGTGATCAAGCTGATCACCAAGGAGCTCTGCGAAAAACACCGCATCATCCCGGTCTCGCGCTCCGGGTCCTCGCTGATCGTGGCGATGGGCGATCCCACCGACCTGAACGCGATGGACGCCATCAAGTTCTTCACGGGGCTCAACGTGGAGCCCGTCGTGGCCGGGGAGAACGCGGTCCAGGCAGCGATCGAGCGCTACTACAACGTTGGCCCTTCGTACGACGAGGTGATGGCCGACTTCAACCTCGCGGACGACGACATCGATTTCACGGGCACCGAGGAGGAGGTCAACGCCCTCGAGCTCGAGCGCGCGAGCTCCGACGCGCCAGTGGTCCGCCTGGTCAACGTGCTCTTGCTCAACGCCATTCGCAAGGGCGCGAGCGACATCCACTACGAGCCCTACGAGAAGCGCCTGCGCGTGCGCTACCGCATCGACGGCGTGCTGCACGAGGAGATGACGCCGCCGCTCAAGCTCAAGGCCGCGATCGTCAGCCGCATCAAGATCATGAGCCAGCTCGACATCGCCGAGCGCCGGCTGCCGCAAGACGGCCGCATCAAGCTCAAGCTGGGCAAGGGCCGCGAGATGGACTTCCGCGTCTCCGTGCTGCCCACGATGTGGGGCGAAAAGGTCGTCCTGCGCTTGCTCGACAAGGGCAACCTGCAGCTCGACATGACCAAGCTCGGCTTCGACCCCGAGCCGCTGAAGGACTTCGCGTGGGCCATCAACCAGCCCTGGGGCATGGTGCTCGTGACCGGCCCGACGGGCTCCGGCAAGACCACCACGCTCTATTCCGCGCTCAGCGATCTGAACAAGCCGGGCGTCAACATCAGCACCGCGGAAGATCCGGTCGAGTACAACCTGCACGGCATCAACCAGGTGCAGATGCACGACGAGATCGGGCTGAACTTCGCCATGGCGCTGCGCTCCTTCCTGCGCCAGGACCCCGACATCATCATGGTCGGCGAGGTGCGCGACTTCGAGACCGCGGAAATCGCGGTCAAGGCGGCGCTCACCGGCCACTTGGTGCTCTCCACGCTGCACACCAACGACGCGCCGGCCACGATCTCGCGCTTGCTCAACATGGGCGTGGAGCCGTTCTTGATCACGGCCAGCGTGAACCTGGTGCTGGCCCAGCGCCTCGCGCGCAAGGCCTGCGTCGACTGCAAGCGACCGCACCCGATGGAGCTGGAGCAGCTGCTCGACCTCGGCATGAGCGAGGAGCAGGCCAAGAACGCGCAGGTGGTCAAAGGCATCGGCTGCGCCACCTGCAACAACACCGGCTACAAGGGTCGCGTCGCGCTCTACGAGGTCATGCGCTTCGGCGAGGACCTCAAGGAGGCCGTGCTGCAGGGCGCCTCCGCCGCCGAGCTCAAGGCCGCCGCCATCAAGAAGGGCATGGCGACCCTGCGCGTGAGCGGCATCAAGAAGGTGCTCGAGGGAGTGACGACGCCGGAAGAAATCCTGCGCGTCACCATGGCCGACTAACCCAAACTACGAGACGAGGCGATGAGCGTCGAAGAGGGCGTCAAAGTCAATCTGCACCAGCTGCTGCGCGCCATGATCGAGAAGGGCGCGAGCGATATGCACATCACCACCGGCGCGCCGCCGCTGTTGCGCATCGACGGTTCGATCGTGCCACTCAAGCTGCCGGCGCTGTCGCCGGTGGAGACCAAGCAGCTCTGCTACTCGGTGCTCACCGAGGAGCAGAAGATCCAATACGAGAAGAACAAGGAGCTCGATCTCTCCTTCGGCGTGAAGAACCTGTCGCGCTTCCGCGCCAACATCTTCATGCAGCGCGGCGCGGTCTGGGGCGCCTTCCGTTCGATCCCGTTCAAGATCCTGAGCTACGAAGAGCTCGGCCTGCCGCAGGTCGTGGCCGATCTGGCGGCCAAGCCTCGCGGCTTGATCCTGGTGACGGGGCCGACCGGCTCGGGCAAGAGCACGACGCTCGCCTCGATCCTCGACAAGATCAACAGCGAGACCCGCCAGCACATCATCACGATCGAGGATCCGATCGAGTACCTGCACCCGCACAAGCGCTGCATCGTCAATCAGCGCGAGGTGGGCAGCGATACCTCGTCGTTCAAGCTGGCCCTCAAGTACGTGCTGCGCCAGGACCCGGACGTGGTGCTGGTCGGCGAGATGCGTGACCTCGAGACGATCGAGGCCGCGCTGACCATCGCCGAAACGGGCCATCTGGTATTTGCGACCCTGCACACGAACTCCGCCGTGCAGAGCATCAACCGCGT
>DATLIL010001008.1:0-3668 GCA_035539475.1 Polyangiaceae bacterium | reverse complement strand
GCTCGGTGACGATCACGCAGCCCACCAGCGCGAGCCCGAGCACGAGCAGGGACCCAGTCCCCAGACATCTGCTCCCTGTGAGATGCATTCTGGCAGACTATCGCATTGCGCAGTCCGGTCACACGTAATCGCGCCGAGCTTTGCGACGGTACTGGAACGTCAGTGCTTCTCGAGTGCCCCGAGTTGCCAGAGCACGAACGTGTAGACGTCGGAGAGCTCGGGCACGAGCTTGCTCAGCGGTGCACCGGCGCCGTGCCCGGCGTCTACTTCCGTTCGAAGCAGGACCGGAGCGTCCGACGCCTGCGCGAACTGCAGCATGGCCGCCATCTTGCGTGCGTGCAGCGGGTCCACGCGCGTGTCGCTGAGCGCCGTGCCGAGCAGCACTGCCGGATAGCGCGTCCCAGCCTTCACGCGATGGTACGGCGAGTAGGCGTACAGGTATTCGAACGCATCGCGTTCTTCGGGTGAGCCGTACTCCGGGATCCAGAGCTTGCCGATCAAGAAGCGGTGATAGCGCAGCATGTCCGTCAGCGGCACCGTTCCGACGGCCGCGCGGAAGAGCTCCGGACGCTGCGTGACCGCTGCTGTGACGAGCAATCCGCCGTTCGAGCCGCCCATGATCGCAAGCTTGTCCGCGCGGGTGACGCCACCGTCGATCAGTGCTTCTGCCACGGCGAAGAAGTCGTCGAAGGTGTTCTGCTTCCTGGCTTGCATGCCGGCCTGGTGCCAGGCTTCGCCGAGCTCGCCGCCGCCGCGCAAGTTGGCCTGAACGTACACGCCGCCGTGGTCGAGCAGCACCTGCATGGAGCGCGAGAAGCGGGGCCTGAGGCTGACGTTGAAGCCGCCGTAGCCCGTGAGCAGAGCCGGTGCGGTCCCCGGCGGGCGGTCCTTGCGCTCGACTACCAGGTACGGCACCAGCGTCCCGTCCTTGGAGCGAGCCTTGGCGGCCCGTACCAGGTAGCGCTCCTGATCGAACGGCGCGCTCACCTGCTGCCACGTCTCGACGCGATCGCGGGCCACGTCGTAGCGCTGGATCATCGGCGCGGTGACGAACGACTCGTACGCAAAGAAGATTTCACTGCCCTGGTGGTGCGACGAGAAGCCGTCGCTGGCTCCGATGCCGGGCAGCGGTAGCTCGCGCAGCAGCTTGCCCTGGGTGTCCCTGACCTCGAGCCGGGACACGCCCTCGTGCGAGTAGCTGAGCAGGACGCGTTTGCCCTGCACGTCGAAGCTCGAGAGGGTGTCCTCGGCGTGCTCGGCGACGAGCGGAGTCCAATCCGCGCGCAGCGGTCGCGCCGGGTCCGCGCGGTAGAGTGCGTAGCGCGGAGCATTTTCGTTGGTGATGATGTACAGCGCATCGTCGTGCAGCAGCGCCGAGTAGAGGTGCTCCTTGCCCTCGGTGAGCTTGACGAAGCGCAGCGGTCTGGCGTGCGTGTCCGCCAGGTAGAGCTCGCTCTTGCTCCAGCCTTGATGCACGGCCACGGCGAGCCAACGTCCGTTCGGCGAGATCACGCAGCCGGGGTAGTCGGTCAGCGTCTCGCCCTGGAAAATTAGCGGATCGTCGGCGGCATCGCGCCCGAGCTCATGCTCGAAGATTTTGCGGTGATAGCGCTCCTCGCCGGCGGGGACCGAGCCCGGTGCCGGATAACGCGAATAGAAGAAGCGCTTGCCGTCCGGCAGCCAGCAGATGGAGGCGTGCCTGGCACGATCGATCACGTCTGGCCGATCGCGTCCCAGCGCGACGTCGTGAACGCGCAGCGTGCTGTCCTCGCTCCCGCCCTGACTCATGCCGTAGGCGATGAGGGAGCCATCGTTGGACGGGTCGTACCAGTCCATGGAGACCGTGCCGTCGGTGCTCCAGGCGTTGGGATCGATCACGACGCGTTCCTTGCCGTCGCGACCGTCGCGCACGTAGAGCAGGGGCTGGTTCTGCTTGCCCTCGCGCCGCGTGTAGAAATAGCGGTAGCCGGCCTGAGGCGTGCGACGAACGCTCGGTAACGACAGCGTCCCGATCTGCAGGAGCTCGGTCAGGCGCGAGGTGATCGCGCTGCGCTCCGGCACGACGGCCAGGGTGCGCTCCAGCAGCGCGTTCTGCTCCAGCGTCCAGGCCTGAACCGCGGGATCCTTGCCGTCCTCGAGCCAGCGGTAAGGATCCTCCACGGTCTGGCCGAACAGGGTTTCTCGGAGCTCTTCGCGGCGTGTCGCGACCGGCAGCTTTCGCACGCCCGCAGTTTCCACCATCACAGGCGCGGGATCGAGAGCCGGCGGACCGCTTTCTGCGACCTTGGGCAGCGCTCCTTCGCGGCCGCAGCCGGCGCCGAGCAGCAGGGCGGCCAGCAGCAGCCGGCGTTCAGCCATCGTCCGTTCGCTGGCGGGTCCGCGAACGGGGCTCCTGCACGCGAGCGTACGAACCAAAGCGCCGGGCCAGGACCTCTGCGGCCTGTCGTCCCTGCTCGCTCTTCGCCTCGTAACCGTCGGGCTCGTGGAGCAGTGGGCGGAGCTCGATATCCTCTCCAGCCTCCAGCCGTTCGAGATCGGCCAGCACTTCGCTCATGCTGCCATAGCGGTTGTCGGGGTCCTTGCGTGTGGCGTTGAGCACGACGGTCTCGAGGCCGGCGGAGATCCCTTCGAGCAGCCAGCTTGGCGGCGGGATCGGCGAGAACAGCTGGTGACGGAGCAGATCCGCCGGAACCTCGGTCTCGAACGGCAGGTGACCGGTCAGCATGCGGAACAGCACCACCCCAAAGGCATACACGTCGGTGCGGGCGTCCACCGCCTCCGCCAGGATCTGCTCCGGCGCCATGTACGCCGCCGTGCCGAGCACGGTATGGGGCGAGCTCGAGCTCGCGCTCGTCAGCAGCTTGGCCATGCCAAAATCGAGGATCTTGAGCTTGGTCGGTTCGCCTTCGCGCTCGATCAAGAACAGATTGTCCGGCTTGACGTCGCGATGGACGACGCTTGCGCGGTGCACCGCCAGCAAGCCGGCAGCCAGCTGCTTGGCGAGCGCGAGCACCTGGGGCCCGGCTAACGATCCGTCACGACGCAGGCGATCCCCGAGCGACTCACCGGGCAAAGCTTCCATCACGACATAAGGCAGACCGCCGCTACCGTCGCTGACGTCGAGCACGCGGATCACATTCGGGTGATCGATCGGCTGAATCGCGTGGCCCTCGCGCAAAATGCGGCGGCGGTACTCCACGTTGTGACCGGTTTCGGGCGAGAGCATCTTGATCACGACGCGCCCGAGATCGCCCGAGGTGTCCTCGGCCAGGTAAACGCGCGAGGTAGCCCCGCGGCTCATGTACTCGAGCACGCGGTAGCGCCCGCCGAGCAGCGCGACCGCCGGCATCGAGGGCCGGAAGTCTTCTGCTCGCGCCGCCTCCTGGTCATCGTTGTCGCGAGCGTTCTCGGCGGCCTCACCGTTCATCCGACCCATTGTAGCCGCAGTTCGGCCAACGGCCGGCCCGAATGTGCGACCGGACGCACGGACAAACAAAAGTCAGCGAGGCATCCGGCAACAATCCGGACGCACACGCGCGAACTCCAGCCCGACACGACGCGAACCAGCACCGCCCCGCCCACCAACGCCACCTAGCGGCAGGCGGGCGGCCGCGAAGCGGCAACGCCCATCCAAAACACGCCACCTAGCGGAAAGCGGGCGGCCCCGA
>DATLIL010001007.1:0-5230 GCA_035539475.1 Polyangiaceae bacterium | reverse complement strand
CGGCAGCGGCTCTTCCGGCGAAGGCGGGGGCGCCCAGGGCGGCAGTCCAACGTGGGTCAGCGGCGGCGGCGACAGCGAGGGCGGCAATGCGGGAAACACCAGCGAGACGGCCGGCAGCACGGCGGGCGGCTCCAGCGGTGCTGTCGACGCGGGCACGGGCGGAACGAGCTTCGAGGTGAACGAGCTCTCGTTTCAGGCGCACGTCGTCGACGACAGGTTCACCGGCGAGAACAAGGCGCTCGGCGACGTCGACGGCGACGGGCTGCTCGACTTGCTCGTGGGCGGCCCGCTGCTGCGCTGGTACCAGGCGCCAAGCTGGGTTGCCCACGACGTGGGCGGCTCGGACGGTTACTTGACCTCGCACATGCGGGTTGCGGACATGAATCAAGATGGCGCGCTCGACGTAATTTCCCCCGACGATTTCGAGGTCTACTGGTTCGAGAATCCTTCGGGAAAAATGCTCGGCAAGCTCGATGACCCGTGGCCGCGTCACCTCGTCGGCGATCACGGCCAGCTGGTGCACGAGCTCTGGGTCGTGGATCTGGACTGCGACGGCAAGCTCGACGTCATCGGCAATCCCAGCCTCGAGCTCTGGATACAGGGAGCGACGCCCGACACCTGGAAGAGCGTCGAGCTCAACAGCGTTGGCTGGAACCAGGGCCTGGCAGTCGGCAAGGTCGACGGCGACGCGCGGCCCGATCTGGTGGTGCGCGGAGCCTGGCTCAAGACGCCCGCCGATCCGACCGACCCGAGTGCGTTCGTGGCCTACGAGGTCGACGCGGGCATGTATTCGAGCTCGTCGATTCAGATCGCCGACGTGGACGAGAACGGCGTCGTCGATCTGGTCTACGCTCCGATGGAGATCGGTGAAGGTGAGCTAGCCTGGTACTCGGCGGCCGATCCGACGGGCGCCTGGCAACGCCATAGCGTCGGTACGGTCAACTACGTGCACGACTTCGCCGTCGTCGACATCGACGGCAAGGGAAGGCCGGACATCGTGTTCGCGGAAATGTCGCCTTCGCCGACCGCGCGCGTCGGTGTGTTCTTGAACCACGGCGCCGACCAGTGGGCCCTCGACGTGCTCGCCACCACCGGATCGCACAACATCGTGACGGGCGATCTGGGTAACGACTGCGACCTCGATATCGCAGGCGCCAACTGGAATGTCCCGCCCGTGGAGATCTGGGAAAACCTCGCCTCGCCTCCCGGGACGTCCTGCCCACCGTAACGCTACGAGGAGCGCCCGCGACGACGCCGGAGCGCGCCGAACAGAACGAGCGCGAGCGCCAGGTTCATCGACGTCTTGCCTCTGCCGCGCTGGACACGGCATCCGCAGCCACCGTCGTCACCCGCTTGAGCTCGAGCAGGTTCGCCGGCGCCCGGAGCTGCCCCGCTGCTCGGTTCGCCGCCCGAGCCCGGGCTAGTGGTCGCGCCGCCGCGCGCCGTGGGTCCCGCATCGGCACCGGCGGATCCGTCATCGCCCGCGCCCGCGGCGCCGGCGGGAGGTCCCGTCACAGCGTCACCGGCGGCGCCATCATCGGGAGCTCCGCCCACACCCGAGCCGACTCCACCGCCGCCGCTGTCGTTGCCACCTTCGGCTGTCGCGCCGCCGACATCACTCGCTCCGCCCGCACCACCAGCATCACTGCCAGCCGCTCCACCGCTACCGCCAGGGTTGGTGCCGGCGCTACCACCGCCTCCGGTTCCGGCGCTACCACCGCTGCCTCCACTGCCGCCCGTACCACCCGTCCCGTCGGGCTTGCAGCTGCCCGCGTCGCAGGTGTGGTCCGCCGCGCAGGCGGTATCGTCCGTACAGAAAGTGGCGCAGGCGCCGGCAACGCACTGAAAGCCGGCGTTGCACTCGATCACGCCGTCGGGCACGCAGGCGCCGCCGCTGCACTTGGACTCGAGCGTCCACGTGGTACCCACGCACGACGCGCTCTGGCACACCGTGTCGTCGGCGTACGTCGTGCAGGCGCCGCTACCGTCGCAGGCTCCGGTGCTGCCGCAGGTCGACACGTCTTCGAGCGCGCACTCCCACTCCGGGTCGCGACCGGCAGCGATGGGTTCGCACACGCCGTTGACTCCGTAGCCCTTCTTGTAGCTCGAGCACGCTTCACAAGCGCCGTCGCACGGGGAGTCACAGCACACACCGTCGACGCAGGGGTCGCCGCTGCAGTCGTCGCTCGAGAAGCAACCGGGGTCGCCGCTCTCGAGCTCGAGCCGTACGCAGGTATTGGGCAGAATTTCGTACGAGATGCCGCGATCCTCGTAGTAGTGGCCGCCGAAGATCAGAATGCTGCGATCGGGCAACACCACGGCGGCATGATCGCGACGCGGTTCGGGCAGCGAAGCGTTGGACGTCGTCCAGCTCGCCTCGCCGAGCACGAGCTGCTCGATCTGCGTGAGGTCACCGCGCACGTCGCCCTGATTGGACACGCCGCCGACCGTCACGAGGACTCCGCCGGGCAGCAGCGAGGTGGTGTGGTCCTGGCGGAAATACGTCAGCAAGGGCCCGCTCGACGTGGTCATGTCGTCGGGATCGTAGAAGTGCACCGCACTCATCGACTTCGACGAGCTGCCAGCCACCGCCGCAATGTGCTGATCGGGCAAGAGCGTCAGCGTGTGCTGGATGCGCTGCATGCCGAACGGCCCTGAATCCCAGTCGTCGGTGACGGGGTCGTAGCGGATGAACGTGGGCGAGCCGGTCACGCCGCTATCGCCTCCACCGATCATCACGACGCGACCATCCGGCAGCGACACCGAGGGTGGCCACCAGACCGCCCAGGGCGTCTTTGCCGCCAGTGACCAGACGCCGGGGGGACCCGCCGACAGATCGAGAATGCGGCTGACCTGCGCGGTGATGGGTGCGCCGCTCGGGTAGGGCCACGGCTGCGTCCCACCCGCCAGGAGCGCGCGATTTCCAGATAGCGCCGCGATGCCGAAGTTGTCGTGCCCTTCCGGGACGGGGCTGACGTCCGTCCAGGCGCCGGTCGCCGGATCGTAGAGCTCACCGGCCTGCTTGTCTTGAGCGTAGCCGAGGACGAGCACCTTGCCGTCGTCGAGCATGACGGCGCGCGGTTCGTTGCGGCCGTTCTTCATCAAGCCCGTCGCCGCCCACGTCCCCGTCTCTGGATCGTACAGCTCGGTGCTCGTCAGCGCTCCGCGCGCGCTCTTGCCGCCGATCGCGAGCCAGCGCCCGTTCTGGAGCTTCAGCACCGCCGGCTCCGCGCGGGGCTCGCTGATGCACGCTGGCAGCTCCCAGCCCGTGTCCAGGAACGCGTCTCGATTCACGAAGGAAGGGGCGTGATTTTTCCAGTGCACGTACACGGAGCACGTGGTGATCGGATGCTGGAACGAACGTCCCCACGGTGGCGCGGGGTTCCGATCGACCAGGCAGTCCTCCACTTCCAGATAACCCGGGCCGCGATCGGTGTCGTTGACCTCGTAGAGCGGTACGTTCAGCCTGAGCTGGGGCACGCCGCCGTCGTTCAGGAACTCGAGCGCGTCATCGATCAGGCGCAGGCGCAGATCGTCCGGCACGACGAGCGAGTACTTGTGCCAGAGCTCGTCGGTATTGCGAACGACCGTGGTCACGAAGGTGAGCGTCGGATGGGACGGCGCCGCGAGGTCGAGCTCCGTCACCGTGACCGCGGCGCTCTGTCGCGCGATGCGCTCGTTCGAGGGCTGCGGGCCCGACTGACAGCTCGGCGTCGAGGCGAGGCCGGCACCGAGCAGCAAGGCCCCGTGGAAACCCCGTTTCACCGTACGTCCTTCCATCACAAGCCTCGCTCGCAAGAGAGCACCCACGAACCTACGACTTTAGGCCGAGCCCCTCACGAGAGTCCATGTAGGACGAGAGGCGCCGCGTCCCGTCTGTTGCCGCCAGGACGCAGATCCGTTACGAGGAAGGTGGAGAGTTTCGGCATGGTGGCTCCGCCGACAATGACCCCGCAAGAAGGGGAAATCCTGGCAGGGAAGTATCGGGTCGAGAAGGTGCTCGGCGTCGGTGGCATGGGCGTCGTGGTCGCCGCGACGCACCTCCAGCTCGACGAGCGCGTGGCGCTGAAGTTCTTGCTGCCCGAGACGGCGCAGAACGGCGAGGCGGTGGCGAGGTTCGCGCGCGAAGCCCGCGCGGCGGTGAAGATCAAGAGTGAGCACGTCGCCCGGGTGAGCGACGTCGGGACCCTCGAAACCGGCGCTCCCTACATGGTGATGGAGTACCTGACGGGCTCCGACCTGTCGGAGAGACTGCGCGCGCAGGGGCCGCTCCCGATCACGGAGGCTGTCGAGCTCTTGCTGCAAGCCTGCGCGGCGCTCGCCGAAGCGCACGGCCTCGGCATCGTCCACCGCGACCTCAAGCCGGGCAACCTGTTCCTGACCCGGCGAGCCAACGGGAGCCCCTGCATCAAGATCCTCGATTTCGGCATTTCGAAGATGGGCGGGTCCGGTGCGTCCGATCTCGGAATGACGAGCACCAGCACGGTGATGGGTTCACCGCTCTACATGTCGCCCGAGCAGATGACGTCGGCCAAGGACGTCGACCTGCGCACCGACATCTGGGCCATGGGTGTCATTCTCTACGAGCTCGTCAGCGGCCGCGTGCCGTTCGAGGCCGAGTCGCTGGGGCAGCTCTGCGGCATGATCCTGACCCAACCGCCTCGTCCCTTGCTCGAGCTCCGACCCGATGTGCCGCCGGGGTTGTTACAAGTGATCGAGCGTTGCCTGGTCAAGGATCGTACGCACCGCTTCGGTAGCGTCTCGGAGCTAGGCGCGGCGCTCCTGCCCTTCGCTCCGCACGACGCGGCGCGCTCTTATGAACGCATCGCCGGTGTCGAATCGCGGCCGAGCGGAGCCGTATCACAGACGCAGCTGGTACCGTCGAACCCACTGGTTGCGTCGGGCGTCGCTGCCTCCACCAACGCCGCCTGGGGACAAACCGCTGCAGGCAAGAAGCGCAGCTCCACTGTTCTCGTGGCTGGGGCGCTAGGGGTTCTCGTGCTCGCTGCGGCTGCTGGCGGATGGTCTCTGTTGCAGCGCGCGCCGTCGGCCGAGACGGTCGCCGCTAGCTCCGAGGTGACAGCGCCCAGCGTCGCACCAGCCAGCGCGGCGGCACCGGCTCCACCTCCAGCGGCAGCGCCGAGCCCTTCGAGCACCGTCAGCCCGCAAGTGCCCGAGACCGCGGCTCCAACGCCGAGCGCCGAGCCCGTCGCCAGTGCCGCGCCGATAT
>DATLIL010001006.1:0-3998 GCA_035539475.1 Polyangiaceae bacterium | reverse complement strand
GCACGCAGCGCACCTCGGCATGGCCATGCAGCTCACCAACATCTGTCGCGACGTCCAGGAAGATTGGGCACGGCGGCGGCTGTACTTGCCGGCGAATATCCTGGCCTCGTGCGGCGCCGGCACCGCCTGCGAAGACTTCGGCAAGCCGCTTCCGGTCAGCGCCAGAGCGCCGCTCGCGCGCGCGACGCTCGAGCTCGTGCAGATTTCGCGCGAATACTACCGTTCCGGTGACGAGGGACTCCGCGACTTGCCACCGCGAGCAGCCTTCGCCGTGAGAACCGCAGGCCTGGTCTACGCGGCGATCGGCGAAGAGCTCGCACGCCGCCGCTACGACGTGCTCGGCGGTCGCGTGGTGGTCCCCGGCTGGAAGAAGCTGTGGCTGGTTCTGAAAGCAGCCTGCGGCGAAGCCCTGAGTCGGCTTCGCGCGATTGGGGGTCTCGATGACCGCACGCCCACACTTCCCTGACATGGCGTTCGAGCGCGCTCAGCCGCGTCGGCTGGGCGAGCTCCGGACGTACGTCGGACGGATGCGCCAGTTCGAGCGCGAGGATTGGTTGGTCTATTGCGCCTGGATCGGCCTCATGTCGGGCCTCGTACTATCGACCGGCGCCTTCGTCCTGCTGGGTCACCTCGCCCGCGCGCCCTTGCCGGGGGAGGCCTACCTCTTGCCCCTCGGCGCCCTCGTCTTCACGCTCTCGATCGCCGTGGACACCATCGGCCACCGCACCATCTACAAGCAGGAAATCAAGCGGGCCGAAGGTCTCGTGCACGGCATCACCATCTTTTGCGGTATAGGAAGCTGCATCCTGCTCTGCGCGGCGTATGGCTCTCGATCGGTGCTGTGGGTCCCAGCCATGGTGCTCACGGTGCTCTCCTTCGTCTACAGTCTGATCGATGAGGCGTTCCACTGGCGCCGGTACGTGTCACAGGTCTCCGACCGCGTGGAGATGTGGAGCCACGTCGGCATTTTCGTCGGACACTCCGTCATGATGGTGGCCTGGTGGAGCTGGTTCTTCCAGGACTACGTGGGTGTAGCCGAAATCCTGCACATGCTCGGGCCATGAGCGACGCGTTGTACCGCATCGGTACCGTGGCTGAGCTCTCCGGACTCACCACTCACGCGATTCGCGTCTGGGAACGCCGCTACGGCGCGCTGGCTCCCGACCGGACGAGCGGCAATGCCCGACTCTATTCCGATGCCGACGTCGAGCGACTGCGCCTCTTGAAACGCGCGGTGGACCATGGCCACGCCATCGGGCAGATCGCACGGCTCGAGCCTGCCGAGCTCGAGCGCCTGGCCATGCCTGGGGAGGGCACGGTCAAGTCCACCAGCAGCTACGTCAAGGAGCTGATCGAGGCCGTCCGAAAGCTCGACATGGTGCAGGCGGAGCAGGTCTTGACGCGGGCTTCCGCCATCTTGCCCCCGCGCGCGCTGGTCACTGACGTCATGGCGCCTACGCTGCGTGAGATTGGCGACCAGTGGGCGGCCGGCAGGCTCTGTGTGGCAAGTGAACACGCGGCTTCGTCGCTGGTGCGCGACCGTGCCAGCGGCATGCTGCGAGCCTTTGCGACGAGCGGCGCCGTCGAGACGGTCCTGGCGACCACACCAGCGGGCGAGCTGCACGAGCTCGGTGCCTTGCTGGCGGCCGTGATCGCCGCAACCCAGGGCTACCGCATCGCTTACGTCGGCCCCAACCTGCCGGCGCAGGAGATCGCACTGGCCGCCCGCGGCGCGCACGCGGGCGTCGTGCTCCTGTCGATCGTGGCGCTCGACGCCAAGGCAGCTCTGGGCGAAGTGGCCGCGCTCGAGCGCGAGCTCGGATCCGAGACGACCCTCGTCATCGGCGGCAGCCAGGCAGCGGCGATCGCCTCGCGGACGAGCGGCAAGGTGATCGCCCTCGGCACCTTGCAGGAGTTCGCCGATTGGCTGCGGCATAGGGCCGCCGTCCAGCGCTAGCTACAGGCCCGTCCGAGCCTCGAGACGTCCGCTATCGACGGCGTCGATCAGTGCGCGATGATCCAGCGCGTTTTGCGCCACGTACGCCATCGCAAAATCGCCCATCGCGCGCTCGAACGCGTCGTGTTTACCGAGGTAGCCGGCCACCGTCGCCGCGTCACCCGAGCGCGCGTGGGCGCGGGCCAGCACGCGGCCACACAGCCTGGCATAGTCGACGAGCCCCGCCGCGTGCAGCGAGTGCGGGTCCACCGCGCCCTTGTGATCGCGCAGCTGGCGAAAGTAAAAGTCGTGCGACCTGTCTTCCACGACACCTCGCGACCAGCCGAGAAAGGAGTCGCTCGAGCCCTGAATCAGCCGCTGCCCCTCGACCACGCGCTGGCCGGCGTTCGAGAACTCACTCGGCTCGAGGTAATCCTCGAGCACCGACGGGCGTGCCTCCTTGAACTGCAAGAAGAACGGCTCACCGTCGCCGCTCTCGAGCAGCAAGATGAGCGCACGCAGACCGACGCTGCCGACGCCGCACACCTTCACCGCGACGTCCACGACGCGGTAGCGGCTCGCGAGCTTCCTCGCCGCGGCGGGCAACGAGCCGAGGTAGCCCTCGAAGAGCTCGAACATCGCTTCGGACAGCCTGCCGTGCTCACCCTCGACCGGAACGACCAGCGGGGGATCCGCCACGATCCGGCGCTGGCCGTCGATGATCGCCGTCAGCTTTTCGAAGGCTTGCAGGCTCGTGCGCTTGAGCGCAGCGCGCTCGGCGTGCTCCGCCGCGGCGCACGCCGCCGAGCCCTTCTTCTTGAGGCTTTCGATGACGCTGTCGAACTCGACCCGGGAGTACCAGACGTCGAGCGTATCGGCCTCCGCGAGCTCGCTCACGAACGTGCGATAGGCATGCGCCGCTCCCGCGGCAGCGGCGCGACCCGAGCTGGCATCGAAGCCGAGCGTGGCCGCAGCCACGGCGACGCTCGCGACCAGGCGTTTCACGTCCCATTCGAACGGCCCCAGCAGCGTTTCGTCGAAGTCGTTGATGTCGAACAGCGTGTGGCGATCGAGAGCGGCGAACAGACCGAAGTTCGAGAGGTGGGCGTCGCCGCAGAGCTGCGCTCGAATGCCAGGTGAAGGTTGGGCTGCGAGATCGGCGGCCATCACGGCCGCGGCGCCGCGGAAGAACCCGAACGGCGAAGCCAACATGCGGCCGTGTCTGACCGGCACCAGGCTCGGCACCCGCTCTAGCGCTTGCGCCTCGAGCACCGCCACGGGATCACGACGATCCGCAGCGGGCTCGAAACGCCCGAGCTCTTCGAGCGGAACTCGCTCGCGCAGCGCCCGACCGGCGCGGTGGCGCTCGGCCCGGGGGCACGGCGCGGCGAGGCCCTCGGCTCGCGGATGTGCGAAGACGCTCGGCGTCACGGAATCATTCGAAAACTAGCCACGACCGCTGGCCCCTGCCAGGGGCTGGAGCTCAGCTTCGAGCTCGGTACGCTGCGAGCGCCGCGGCGATCACTTCGCGCACCGGGACGCCTGCCGCCCGCGCTGCCTTTGCACACGCGTCGAACTCGGGTTTGACCTGCGCCGGACCGTACGGACCCTCCGCCACCTTCAGCGGAAGCTTGCCGAACGCGGTCTCGACCTCGACCATGTGGCGCGGACGCTCGCTGCGGGTCACGGCGTAGCGACGCGCGCCGAGAGAGCTCGTTTCGCGCAAGAGCACCTCGGACACCCGCTCGGCGGCTTCCGTTCGACACAGCGCGGAGAGCACCAGGCCCGGCCTGCCCTTCTTCATCGTGACAGGCGCGGCCCAGGCGTCGATGGCTCCGGACTCCAGCAGCACGGCCAGGGCATGCCCAGCGAGCTCACCGGTCATGTCGTCGACGTTGGCTTCGAGCACGACGTACTCGTGCTCCTTGGATTGCGATTCGGCGAGCGGCGTGCCGAGCACCACGCGCAGCGCGTTCGGCCGATCGGCAAGCGAACGAGTGCCCGCGCCCCACCCTACCCGCTCCGTGACGAGCCCTGGCCAGCGCGCCGTGAAGCTCTCCGC
>DATLIL010001005.1:0-1623 GCA_035539475.1 Polyangiaceae bacterium | reverse complement strand
TATCCGCAAGGACGCTGGTGCTATTAGGCCTGCCCTTACCAGCACTAGCGCAGACCACTCAGTGCCTGAGGTAGCCCCCTAAATGGCCGGACAGGGCCTCGCACTTGTGGAAGTGTGGATCCTATGACCGACCCTATGGTGAGTTCTTACGGGCAGCTTCGCGCCGAGCGCGTCGAGGTGATCACCTCCGTGCAGCGGCGGCGGCGCTGGTCGACGGAGGAGAAGGTGCGCATTGTCGAGGAGACGTACCTGCCCGGCAGCTCCGTTTCCATTGTCGGTCGCCGACACGGCATCAGCGCCAACCAGCTCTTCACCTGGCGCAGGCTGATGGCCCAAGGCGCGTTCACGGCAGCCGGCGCTGGCGAGGAAGTCGTGCCAGCCTCCAAGTACCGCGCAGCGCAGCAGCAAATCCGCGAGCTGCAACGGCTGCTCGGCAAGAAGACGCTCGAGAACGAGATCCTGCGCGAGGCGGTCGAGCGCGTCACCGCCCCTAAAAAGCTGCCCTTGCGCGTGACCTCGTGGCCGGGGGACGGCCGGTGAGCGCGGTCGCTTCAGCCCTGGGCGTCTCGCGCCCGCACCTCTCCTCCCGGCAGCCTGCGGCGCGACGGCGGGGCCGGCCGCCGCTGCCCGATGCCGGACTTCTGGCTGCCATCCAGGCGCTCGTCGCTGACCTGCCCACCTACGGCTATCGGCGCGTCCACGCGCTCTTGCGTCGGGACGCCGAGCGGGAGGGCCGACTCGCGCCGAACGTGAAGCGGGTCTTCCGCGTGATGAAGGTGCACGGCCTCCTGCTCCAGCGCCACGCCGGCCGAGCCGAGGCTCGACAACACGAGGGCAAGGTGGCGGTGAACGTTCGGAACACGCGCTGGTGCTCGGACGGGCTGGAGATCGCAGCCGAGAACGGCGAGCGGGTGCGCGTGGCCTTTGCACTCGATTGCTGCGACCGCGAGGCGATGAGCTATGTGGCGACCACGGGCGGCATCACCGGCAAGGACGTGCGTGACCTCATGGTGGCCGCCGTCGAGCACCGCTTCGGGCCGGTCGATCAGCTGCCTGGCCCCATCGAGTGGCTCACCGACAACGGCAGCTGCTTTGTGGCGCGCGAGACCAGGCGCTTCGCAAGAGACATCGGCTTGGCGCCCAGGACCACACCGCTGGAAAGCCCACAATCCAACGGCATGGCCGAGGCGTTCGTGCGAACCCTGAAACGCGACTACGTCCGCGTCTCACCCATCCCGGATGCCCAGAGCGTGCTGCGGCAGTTGCCTCGCTGGATGGCGCACTACAATGAGCTTCACCCCCACCGCGCGCTAGGCTACCGCTCCCCGCGCGAGTTCATCGCCCGATCAACCCAGGAGATCTTGTCCGGTCTTTAGGGGGCAACAACAGTGCGCTCAGCCTTGACCGCAGCCAGCAGCATGGCCGCCCCGGCGAGAAGCGAGCCTAGCACCGGCAGCGCCGTCCAGCCGGCATCGTCGCCCGCCTGCAGCCCATAGACCAACGCTGCCAGGCCAAGGGTGATCGCGACGAAGCCGAGCCGATCGAAGGCGCCGCGGGCGGTCTCGTCCTTCGACTCGGGAACGATCGCCAGTACCAGCACGATGGTCAGCGCGGCGACCGGCA
>DATLIL010001004.1:0-2063 GCA_035539475.1 Polyangiaceae bacterium | reverse complement strand
CCCATGACGACGCGCGCTACGCTCAAGCTGTTCAGTGCGCTCCTGCTGGTCGCGTGCACGGGCAGCAGCGACGGCGACGACGACGAGGGGTACCTCGACGAGGCGAAGTTTCGCGAGCGCTTTCCGGCGCAGCTCTGCGGCCAGATCGCACAGTGCTGTCATACCGCCGGCGTCCCCATCGACGAGCCGAGCTGTCAGGTGCAGGCCGCCGTCCTGGTCGAGGAGCTGGCGGGGGCGGGAGTCGACTACGACGGCGCGGCGGCTGCGGCTTGCTTGCGCGGCTACGCGACGCCGCTGGCGCGTTGCGTGGTGCCCAGCGCGACCGACCTCGGCCCGTGCAACACCGTCTACACCGGTCACGTCCCGGCGGGTGAAGCCTGCCAATCCAGCGCCGAGTGCGTCGACGGCACCTTCTGTGAGGCCGACATCGACGGCAATCTCGTGTGTGTCGGTTACGGTCTCCCGGAGCCCGGAGTCGAGGGTGACGCTTGTACCGACTCCTGCTTCGGTAGCTACGGTGGCTTCGAGTCCTGCATCGTGGTCTCCGCGGACGTGGGCCAGGGTTGCTACGAAAACGACGGTCTCGAGTGCGCCTGGGACACGTTGACCTGCCAGCCGTCGCCAGGTGTCGGCGAGCCTTGTGAGTACTACTGCGCTCCCGGCGCCTACTGCGACTACTCCACGTTCACGTGCCAGGCGTTGATCCCCGACGGCGGCGCTTGCGCCTTCGACGAGCAATGTGAGCGCGATTCGTGTCCGGACGGCGAGTGCGGCGAAGCGAAGATCGGCGCCTCGCTCTGCTCTGGCTTCTGAGGGTGCAGATGAAACTACGACTCATTCTTGCCTGGTGGTTGGGGTCGGCGCTGTCCGTGATGGCTTGTGGCGGCGCCACGGACGACGACGACGACGAGTTCCTGGACGAGGCGAAGTTCCGCGAACGCTTCCCGACTCAGCTCTGCGCGCAGATCTCCAGCTGCTGTGACCGAATCGGCGCACCCATCAGCGAGGCGGCGTGTCGCGCCTCGGCACAGGACGCGATTGACGAGCCGCCACAGGCTGCCGGCGTCCACTACGACGGGGCGGCGGCGGCGAAGTGCTTGAACGCTTACACCGCTGCCTTTTCGCACTGTGGCCTGCCCATCGACGAAGACATCGATGTTTGCGACTCGATCTACGTCGGCACCGTGCCCGAGGGCGGCGCGTGCATAGCGAGCGACGAATGCGCGAACGACGGTTCCTGCGAGCCGAACGCGAGCGGTGCCCTCGTTTGCGTGAACTACAACGGCGTGCCGGCTGCTCACGGCGCAGAAGGCGATTCTTGCTGGGGAACGTGTGAAGGGGATCCGTCCGATCCTTGCGCGGGGCCCGCCCCTGTGCCGGGTTCGGAGCCCACTCCCGCGTACTGTTACACCGCGGAGGGCCTACACTGCGACTTCGCGACCTCGACTTGCACGCGGCTGCCCGCGCTCGGCGAGCCGTGCCCCAACTACTATTGCGTCGCCGGAGCCTACTGCGACGACCTTACCGTGACGTGTCGGGAGGAATTGCCCGAAGGCGCGCCCTGCGAATACGGCAGCCAGTGTCAGGCCGGCGACTGCGGCGATGGCGTCTGCGGCAACGGCCAGATCACCGCCGCTCTTTGCGGCGAGTTCTGAGCTCAGTCGAGCACCACCACGTCGTCACCCACCGCGATTTCACCGGGGCCGTCGTGGATCAGGTTCATTCCGAACCAGACCTTGCCGTCTTGCTTGCGGAAGGTGGCCAGGGTGCGCAGCGGCTCCTGTCCGGCCTTGCCGGTCTCGGGATCGACGGTCGTGACGACACAGCGATCGCAGCGCTTCGGTCCGCGGAAGGACACGGCGCCGATGCGCACGTGCGCGAAGCCGTCTTCGGCAAAGGGCTCGGCGCCGCTCAGCACGATGTTGGGGCGGAAGCGCCGCATCGCCACCGGCTGCGGCAGGCGGCGATTGAGCTCCTCGAGTGAGGCCTCGCTGATGACCAGGAACGGATAGGCGTCGGCGAAACCGACCACGTCGCCGGGACGCGCGCGCGCGGGGTTCACC
>DATLIL010001003.1:0-11919 GCA_035539475.1 Polyangiaceae bacterium | reverse complement strand
GCCATATCCCGGTCCAGCGCACGCTCCGCGCTCAGCGCCTCGCGCTCGAAAGCCGCAGCGACCTCGTGCCCCCTCGCCGCGAGAGCGGGCAAGAGCCAGCGCAGGTACGTCTCGGTTCCACCGACGACCTCGCGGTTGCTGCAAACGACTCCTATCCGCACACCGCGAACTATCCTCCCGAGGCTCGCCCCGCGCAATCCGGGCCTATGCTAGCGTTTGCGTCCTCCTCGAGAATCCATGGCAACCCCAGCGGGCATCGTGAGCGCGTACGCCGCCGTCTGGCGGCTGCTGCGGCGCTTGCGACCGAGCCGCCTGGGCGCCCTTGCTGCGCTTTTCACGCTGCTCCTGGCCGGCGCCCTGGAGGCCTCGAGCGTCGGCGTGCTGGTGCCCTTGCTCTCCAGCCTGACAGGCGAAAAGCCCGCGGATCCCTTCTCGGGGCTGCTCGCGCGGCTGGCGCCGGACCTCGATCGCGGCGGAGCCGTGGTCCTGTTTGCGGCGCTCGCTCTGGGCCTGATCGCGAGCAAGAACATCGTCTTCTACGCTTCCACGTTGCTCAGCACTCGGCTGCGACGCGAGTGCACGGTCACGCTGCGCGAAAAGCTGCTCGAGTCCGTCCTGCACGGCCACGTCGATGCACTCGAGCGGCGTAGCACCGGCGAGTTGATGAACGTCTTCTTGACGGAAGGCGCGCGCACGAGCAACGCCTTCGACTACACGATCCAGCTCACGCAGCGCTCGATCCTCGCGCTGAGCTACCTCACGGTCATCGTCTTCATTTCCTGGCAGCTCACGCTGTTGACCGCCATTCTCGGGCTCGGCTTGGGCGTCGGAGGCCTCTTGTTGTCTCGACGCCTGCTGCGTCAGGGGGAACGGCTGGGCAAGGCCAACGAGGCGCTGGCCCAACGCCTCGGTGAGATCTGCGCGGGTCAGAGGCTGGTCCGCACGACGCACAGCGAAGGCCACGAGGCGAGCCGTTTCGAAGCAGTCAATCGTGCACAGGCCGCGGCCGAAATCACGATGACTCGATCCGCGACGCTGCTGACCACGAGCGTCGAGACGCTGGCGGTGGCCACCGCCATGGCCCTCGTGGCCATTGGCCACCAGTGGCTGCTGGTCTCGGAGCGCCTGTCGATCCCCGCCTTCCTGGCCTTCGGCTTCGGCCTGCTCCGCCTGCTTCCCCTGCTCAACCAGATCTACGGCCTGCAGGTCGTGGTCGTGGCGATCTCCGCCACCGTGCAACCAGCCCTCGAGTTCATGGATCTGCCGCGCCACCCTGCGCGTCGTTTCGGCGAGCGGGCGCTCTCGGGCATTCAGCGGGGTATCGAGGTCGAAGGCGTCGGCTACTCGTATTCGAACGGCACCGAGGCTCTACGCAGCGTGAGCCTCAGTGTGCCGGCCGGCTCCTTCCTGGCCGTGGTCGGCGCCTCGGGTGCAGGCAAGTCGACGCTGGCAAGCCTGCTCTTGCGCTTGCGCGAGCCGTCGTCCGGGACCATCCGCATCGACGGCCACGACTACTGGGAGTTCGAGCCCGCGAGCTACGCCAGAGCGGTTGCCTACGTGGAGCAGGAGCCTTTCGTCTTCAACGCCAGCATCGTAGAGAACGTGCTGTACGGGTCGACGGGCGCGTCGCGTACAGACGCCCTGCGCGTGCTCAAGCTGGTGCGACTCGACGATATGGTGGCGCGGCTGCCGGCTGGCCTCGACACCGTGCTCGGCGAGCGAGGCAACTCGCTCTCCGGCGGCCAACGCCAGCGCCTGGCGATCGCCCGGGCGCTCTTGCGTTCCCCGGAGCTCATCATCATGGACGAGCCGACGTCGGCACTCGACGGAGACACGGAGCGCGAGGTGCTCGACGCCATCGAGCAAGCCCGCGTCGGCCGGACGCTGATCATCATCGCGCATCGCAGCAGCACGATCGCCCGCGCCGACACCGTCGTGAAGCTCGACGACGGCCGCGTCGTTGCATTGTCTGGCGCTGCTCCGCGGGCGGCAGCCGGGACTTGACCAATGCTCGTCTCGATCCTGATCCCCACGCTCAATCGGCGCGCGCTGCTCGAGCGCGCCGTCGATTCGGCGCTGGCACAGACGCACCAGGACCTGGAGATCGTCGTGTCGGACGACGGCTCTACGGACGACACGCGCTCGTACCTCGCCGACCTGGTGGCGCGCGAGAGCCGCGTGCGTCTGGCACCGCAGAACCCCGCCCCAGGGCTCTTCACCAACATGAACCATCTGCTCGAGCAGCGGCGCGGCGACTTCTTCTGCGTGCTGGCCGACGACGATCGCCTGGAGCCGGACTTCGTCGAGCGCCTGCTCGGCCACCTCGAGCAGCGCCCGCGCTGCGTCGCCTGCTTCTGCGGCATGTCGCTGGTGGACATCGACGAACGGCAATTCGGCACGCAAGCAACGGCGCTGCGAGCCAGTCCCGGCGAGCTCGACGACGTCGTCCGCCACGTCATCGACATGCAGCTCCTGCTCTGCAACGTGCTCTACCGCACGGCGGCGCTGGGTCAGCTGCGCTTCGATCTCGAGTGCCTCGGGACGGCGGAAAAAGACTTCAATCTCCGAGCGTACGAGCTCGGACCGTTCTTCTACTGCCCGGACGCGCTGAGCATCGGCCGCGCCCACGACGGCCAGGCGTCGCGGACGGAGCGCGAGTTCATGTGGCTCGGGCAGCTCAGAACTCTGGAGCGCCATCACTTCTCGCGACCCGGTGACGAGCGGCTGCGCTTGAGGGCGCTCCAGCAAACACGCGTCGGCTACGCGTCGGTCACCGCCCGCACCCGGCCAGCGAAATGCCTGGGCATGGTGTTTTCTTACCTGACCGAGAAGCCGAGCTCGTGGCAACCGCGAGAGCTCGGCTCACTGACGCTGTCGACGCTCCGCGCCACGTTGCGGCCACCCCGCTGGTACCTCGAGCGCCTGCGTGGCGCCCTGCGCTGACTGCAGCATGCGAATCGTTCACCTCGGCAAGTACTATTCGCCCCATCGCGGCGGCATCGAGCGCGTCGTCCAGACGCTGTGCGAGGGCCTGGTGCGCCGCGGACACGAGGTCACTGTAGTCGTTTCGAGCACGACGGACGAAAACGCCGAGGAGCAGATCGCCGGAGTCCGCGTGATCCGCGTCGCGCGCAAGGTCGTGATTCGTTCGCAGCCCATCAATCCAGGGTTGGCGACGATCCTCGGCGGGCTAGCGTTCGACGTTCTCCACGTGCACACCCCCAACCCGCTGGGCGGGCTCGCGGCGCTGAAGGCATTGTGCGGTCGGCCACTCATCGTCAGTCACCACAGCGACGTGGTCCAGCAGCAGCTGCTGCTCGGCCTCGCCGGGGGCCTCGCCCACGATGCGCTCTATGCCCGCGCCACGGCCCTCGTCGCCGCCACGCCTCTCCACGTCCGTTACTCCCGGCTCTTGCGCCGCCACGAGCAGCGCTGCCATGTGATTCCGTACTCCGCCCCGCAGCACCCACCGGTTGCCGGTCCGCCGCGCTCGTTGCCTGCCCTCTGGTCGGGGCTGCCGTTCGCCCTCTTCGTGGGGCGCCTCGTCTACTACAAGGGCGTGGACGTATTGCTCGACGCGCTGGCACGCTGCCCGGACCTACGACTGGCCATCGTCGGAGTGGGGCCCCTCGAACGAGGCTTGCGCGAGCGAGCCTCGAGCAACGGCGTCGGCGAACGCGTGGCCTTCTTGGGCGACGTCGGCGACGACGAACTGCAGGCGCTTTACGCCGCTTGTCGGTTTCTCGTGCTGCCTTCGGTCGAGCCGAGCGAGGCCTTCGGCATGGTGCAGCTCGAGGCCATGGCAGCCGGGCGCCCCGTCATCTCCACCAATCTCCGTTCGGGGGTGCCCTACGTCAACCAACACCGCAGGACTGGGCTGATCGCGCCGGTTGGGGACGCCGCAGCTCTGGCGCGCGCCATGCAGCACTTGCTCGTGGACACGGAGCACTGTGAACGCCTTGGCCAGCGCGCCCGCTGGCGGGCCGAGAACGATTTCAACGAGGAGCGCTTGCTCGACCGCTGGCTGCGATTGTACGCGGAATCAGGCAGTTATCCGTGACGGCGAGCTCGTCGCGAGCGTTTGATAGAACGCGGCGTTGAGCAACCAGAACTCCACGCCGCCAGTCCCCATGAACGGGACAGCGTTGAAGGTCAGAGCCAGAACGCCCACGCCGTAGGCCGCCATGAGCGGAGCAGCCGCGGTGGCCTCGTCTCCCGAGCGTGAGAGGGACAGCACCACCGCGAGCCGGATCGTCAAAATCAGTGCCGCGAGGTAGGCGAGGATCAGCAGCACACCGCCGTCGATGAGCCAGGCGGTCCACTGGATTTCCACCCAGATCGTCGACGCCACCGACCCGAAGTAGGCGTTCATCACGCCCCAACGCCCGAGCCCTCCGCCCAGGGGAAACTGCGGCAGGAGCTCGGTAAAGGTGTGTTCGAGGAAGATGCCGCGGTTCGTGTAGTAGACGTTGCCAGGCGACGTCGCGGCCAGGGTGGCCAGGCGGTTGGAAACGGTCGTTCCCGCCACATCGACGGCCAGGGCGTAGGCGATGGTGATGATCGCCGCCGACACTCCCGTCACTGCGACGAGCCGCGGCACACGCCCGGAGGCGGCGAGCAGGATGACCAGCACCGTCGTCGAGATACCCAGCGCGACGACGAGCGATCTCACCTGTGTGATGTAGAGCACCATCACGCCAATCACCATGCTCGCCAGCAGCAGGACTCGGGCGCCGAAGAATCGCGGCCGGGCCTGGAACAACCCGAGACCGAACAGCGCGGCGTAGAAGCCACCGGACGCGGCGCCGCCGGGCGCGTCCGTCAAGCCCATGGGTCTCAGCACCCATTGGCCGCTCGACAGCTGGATCATCATGCTGTCGAGGTAGGCAGGGCCGCGCTCCGCCACGACGCCAGCCAACGGCGGCTGGAAACGACCTGGGAAGTAGACCTGGAGCAGGCCGAAGATCGCGCTCAGGGTGTAGTAGGCCCAGAACACCAGCAAGAGCCTCTCGAAGGAGCGCGTGTCCAGCCTCAAACGGGCAACCCAGAACACGGGACCGAGGATCGCGACGTACAACGCACCGTGGGCAACTGCGGCCAAGATCCCCCCACCCGAGGGGTTGAGCGCACCGATCGCGATCAGAATGACCACGATCAGGAGCGAAGTCCGTGCAGGATGCACCTTCAGCGCCTTGCCCGGCAACATCACCAACAGGGCGAGTGACCCCATGAATGCTGCTGAACGCCAGACCACACGCAGTGAGCCCAGCGCCGGTACGAGCAACAGGAGCTGGCACACGAACTCGTAGAGCAAATACCCAATCAGCCAGCGGTCCCCGCTGCCACCGGGTGGGCTCGGCGCTGCGGCGTTGCTCAAGGCCGACCACCACGCAGGGAGTGCTCGTAAACACCGAGGAGCTCGCTGCCCAATCGCCGGCGATCGAAGCGCTCGAGCACATGCGCGCGGGCGGCGCGACCCAGGCTGCGGCGGAGCTCGGGGTCGCCAGCGACTCGCAGCATGGCCGCAGAAAGCGCGTCTTCGTCGCCCGCGCCAAAACCGAGAGCGGTCAGGCCGTGTTCGAAGAGCTCGCCGGCCCCGCCGGCCGTGCAGGCGATCACCGCTTTCTCGCAGGCCATCGCTTCGACGATGGTACGCCCGAAGGCTTCGCGCCCGTCACTCGCGTTGACGACCACGTCGGCGGAACGGAAGACTCGAGCCACGTCTTCGACGAACGGAACGAAGCCCACCTGGCCATCGATACGGAGCTCGCGCGCGAGCGAACGGAGCTCGTCGCAGCTGAACTCGCCGCCGCTCGTTTCGTAGATCGGGCCGCCGACGATGTACCAGCGCGCGGCGAGCCTGGGTTCTCTGGAGAGTGCCCGCGCGACCGCTCGCAGCAGGAGGTCCTGACCCTTCCAGCGGGCGTAGCTCGCAGCCAGGACGAAGGTCGTAACGCCGGGGTCCGGGGCCTTCATTCCCGCGAGCGAGGAAAGCCACGCCCGCTCCGCGTGACCGGGGCAGAAGTAGCTCGGGTCGATCGCGTTGTAGACGAGCTCCACGCGCGCCCGCGGCAGCACCTGCGCGCAGTCGAGCGCTATTGCCTTCGAGACCGCGACTACGCTCACGTCCGAAGCGCACAGCGCGCGCAGCGCGTAGCGACTCAGCCGCCGGCGCCCGAGAAAATCGTGCATGTGCACGACGACACGGCTGTGCTGGCGAGCCAGCGCGGTGCACAGAACGTGCGCCTTGATCCCGTTACTATGCACGATGTCCGGACGGAGCTCGTCGACACGGCAACGAAACGAGCGCGCGTAGGCGGCAGCCTCGGCCGCGAGGCGAGGACTGCGCAGTGCGAGCGCGGCCAGCGAACGTCCGTCCAGACGACTCTCTCCCAGACCACGCAGCGCGGCGGGCAACGGGAGGACACTCGCTTCGGCCCCCAGCGCGGCGATCTGTTCGCACAGAGGCCCATGGCTCAACAAAAGCACCCGGCGCTCGATTCCCGGCCGGGCGCTGCCCAGCGCCGCCAGCATGTCGAGCAGACACCGCTCCGCGCCGCCGAGGCCAGCCGCGGGGTTCACGAACAGAACCCTCATGGCGACTCGTACCAGTCGCGCAACATTTCGAGCTGACGCTCGAGGGGTGGCACCTCGCAGCTCGGTCGCAACGAGCGATTGAGGGGCGCCCCGCTGGCAACGGGCTCGATCTCGACTCCCCGCCCGTAGGCCGCGCGGATCTTGCTCAGCACGGCGGCCTTGCTCAGCACTTCCCCGCTCGCCGGTTGATGGATGCCCGGAGCGAGACCACCTTCCGCGGCGCGCAGCGCGAGCTCAGCCCACTGCAGCGAGGTGATGCCGTTCCAGTGCACATCGGTGTAACCCGGCACGGCCTCCCGCTGGGCGAGATACCAGGACAGAAGGTGGCTCGCGCGCGTCAGATCCGGACCGATCACCGAAACGCGCAGCACCACGGCGGGACCGAGCTCCACGCAGCGCTCGCCGAGCCGCTTGGAAAGCCCATAGGCGTCGACGGCGTCCGGGGCCTCCGTCACCGAGTAGTCGCCCCGAAGGCCGCTGAAGACGGCGTCGCTGCTGGCGTGAACGAGCAGCGCTCCACGGCCCAGCGCTGCCAGCATCTGCGGCAGCAGGCCGTTGATCATGAGCACGGCGCGAGCGTCGGCGTCCGAGGGAGCAGCGATGCAATTGACCACCACCTCCGCGCGAGCGGCCTGGAGCTCCGCAAAGAATCTGCCCGCCGGATCGCCGTCGAAACGCTGCTCGGTGGTCCGCAGCGACCAGCCCCGCTCGCTGAACAGCCGAGCGACCACGTGTCCCAGCATGCCGCGATGTCCGGCGACGAAGACGCTACGCGTTTCAGTCATCGCCGAACGCGGTCAGCCACTTTCCGGCATAGGCAGGGTTGTTTCGCCGAATATCAGCCGCGTAGTTCCACGCCGTGATCAGGCAGACGTCGCTCGGCGACTCTCCCAGCCGCGTTGCCGGAACGATCGGCGTCCTCACGGCTGGCAAGAAGCGATTCACCCGCAATGGTGAGTCGTCGACGATGTACTCGAAGGGCAGTTCAGGGTGCTGATTGAGCCAAACGTTGGCCCGTCCAGCCGCGCCGTAGGCAGCGATCCGCCCGCCGCTGGCGGCGACGCTCTCGAGCGTGCGATACGTCGCCGTGCTGCGCCGTGATTCGTAGGCCTGCCGCAAGGCGCTGAAGTCTTCGAGCTCGGTCACCGCTGGCGCTTGCGGTTGACCGCGTGTGAACCAGGCGCGAAGCAGGCCGCCGTGCGTGGCCAGGCGCTCGACCTTCTGCAGCTCCAGACCGAGCTCGCCCAGGCAGGCGCGGATGGACCGCTCCGACCACTCCGCCTTGTGCTCGTGATAGATCGTGTCCCACTGGCTCATGTGCAAGAGCGCGTCGAGATCGTGGACCTCGATCACGAGCTCACCGTGCGGGGCGAGCACGGCTTCGATGCCCTCGAAGACGTCGCGCAGATCGCTGATGTGGGCCAGGCAGTTCGACGCGGTGACGAGGTCGAACTGGTCCGCCCGCGCGCCGAGCTCGCGAGCCAGCTTCAGCTCGAACGGCGCGGAAATGAGCTCGTATTCGCTGGTCCGCCCGCGCGCCGCCACGTCGCTCGGATCGACGCCGAGCTTCGTCCAGGCCGGCGGCAAGCGGCGCAGCAAGACGCCGTCGTTGCAGCCGATTTCGAGCACGCGCAGCGGCCGCGTTGCGCCGAAGCGCTCGACCAGCGCCGCAGCGTAGCCTTCGAAGTGCCGGACCAACCCCCCGACGCTGGACGACGAGTAGTTGTAGCGCCGGTACAGCGTCACGTCGTCCACGTCCTCCACCACCTGCACCAAACCGCAGCGAGTGCACTGCACCCAGCTGAGCGGGTAGCGTTCGGCCGCCCGGGCCTCGTCGCTGTTCACGCAAAACTGACCGGCCAGCGGCATCGCGTCGAGGCGCAACACGTCGCGCCAGCGCTCCTTCGGCGCGTGACAGCCGCGACAGCGTTCCAGCGTCTTCCACGTCACTGCGCTCATGTGTAGAGCTCCACGCGTCCCATCTGGTCGAGCAGCGAAGAGATCGCCTCGAAGCTCGATACCCGCTCGGCCCGCTCGGAGGTGTACTCCTCGCCGGGCTCACGCCTGCCGACGTCTGCGCGCGCTCGGTACTCGGGGTGCACGGTGAAAAAGGTCGGATCCTCGCTGGCGCGCGACATCTCGTACTCGTTCACGAGCACCTCGTGGATCTTCTCCCCCGGGCGGATACCGACGGTCTCCAGAGGGTGACCTTCGCCCAGGCGGCTGTACTTGCGGACCATCGCGCGCGCCAGATCGAGCACGGTGCAGGCCGGCGCCTTGCGCACGAAGATCTCACCTCCCACGGCGCTCGTCATCGCGTGCAGCACGAGATCGACCGACTCGTCGAGCGTCATCAAGAAGCGCGTCATGTGTGGAACGGTCAGCGGCAGCGGCAGCCCCTGCTCGATCATCCGCTGGAAGAGCGGGATCACCGAGCCGCGGCTGCCCATGACGTTACCGTAGCGAACACAGCAGAAGGTCGTCTGGCCGGCGAACTGGTTCTGCGCACAGACGATCTTTTCCATCATCGCCTTGCTCATGCCCATGGCGTTGACCGGCTTGACGGCCTTGTCCGTGCTGAGCGCGACGACCATGCGAGTGCCAGAGCGCAGCGCCATCTCGCAGACGTTCTGCGAGCCCTGGGTGTTCGTGCGGAATGCCTCCCACGGATAGTTCTCGCAGGAGGGGACCTGCTTGAGCGCTGCCGCGTGGAAAACGACGTCGACGCCCTGCAGCGCCCGATACAGCGCGTCAGGCTCGCGCACGTCGGCGATGATGTAGCGAAAGTCGGGAAATTCCTGCCGCATCTCCCACTGCTTCTTCTCGTCCCGGCTGAGGATGCGGATCTCACGCGGGCTTTCTGCCAAGAGTCGCGCGGCAACCCGATTCCCGAACGAACCGGTTCCCCCGGTGATGAGAATCGTGGCTCCGCTCAACTTCATAGGCAACCTGAGGCAACCCTAGACGTTTGGTAGCATGAAGGGCGCTCGATATTCAAAGTGAGCTCGCGCTTCAGGCCAGGGCCCGATAGGCGTCCAGGATGGTGTTTGCGTGCCGTTGCCAGGTGTAGCGCGAGGCCCAGCCGAGTCGCTCCTCTCGCCCCGCGGCGTCGCCGTCCAGCAGCCGCTCGGTCACCTCACACCACTGCTCGAGCGCGTCTCGCTGGCAGAATTCGACGACGCGCCCGCCGATTTCGCGCAGGACCGGCAGATCGGTGGCGACGACCGGGGTTCCGCAGGCGAGCGACTCGATCAGGGGCAATCCGAAGCCTTCCGCCGTGCTCGGTAAGAGCGTCGCCTGTGCGCTGCGGTAGGCGGCAGCGAGCTCGCCGCGCGAAATGCCGCGCTTCTGCAGCACCCTGCCCTCGAGCCCCAGCTCGCTCAGGCGCCGGGCCTGCTCTGCCGACCACTGTCCGCCGATCTGCACGAGCCTGAGGTCCCGATGCGTCGCCGCAAGCCGCGCGAAGAGCTGCAGCAAGAGCTCCGGATTCTTCCGTGGGATGAGGTGCCCCACGTGCAGGACGTAGCGTCCCTGGGCGGCCCACTCGCGATCATGCTCGTTCGCCAGCGGCACGAATTCCGGCGCCACGCCGAGGGGAGCGTGCACCAAACGCTCGGGTGCCACGAGCTCTCGCGCGAGGATCTCCTCGCGCATCGCGGCCGTGGAATGGAACACGACGCGAGCTCGCCGCAAGCCCGAGAGCAGCAGCCGCGACAACGCCCAGTGCCGAGTGCCGGAAGGCGCCTCGGGGAATCCGGCGCGAAAGGCATCGAGATCGTGGCAATAAACGCCTGTGCGCTGCTGGGGCAGCGCCAGCACCAGGTGCGCGTAGCTGTGGTCGGCGACGTGAAAAAGCTGATGCCGCCCGCGCTCGGGCCAGAGCTGCGCGGGATAAACGACGTAACGGCCCAGGGCGCGCTCGAGCGCGAAACGCCGCTCTGCGCCGCGGGGACGAAGGAGGGCTCGCGGCAAGCGCGGCATGGCCGGTCGCACCATGACGACGTCAGCCAGGGCACGAGCATGCACCACGAGCATTTCGGCCGCGAGATCCATGCTCGGCCAGCCCTCCTCGACGTAGTCGCCAATCACCGCGAGTCGCATCTCAGCACCGGAACTTGCCAACGAGACGTCCTGGCTATAGCGATCACGTCAGCGTGCGGCAAATCGTATGGCCATGAAGCGAGCCTTGATCACGGGAGTCACCGGCCAGGACGGCGCCTACCTGGCCCGCCTGCTCGTGGATCACGGCTATCAGGTCTTCGGCTCCTCCCGCGCCGCCCAGACCGCGGACCTGTCGCGGCTGCGGGCCCTGGGAGTCACCGGCGACGTGCAGCTCGTGGAGCTCGACCCATCCGACGCCGCAGCCGCAGCGAGCTTGCTGCAGGCGGTCCGGCCCGACGAGATCTACCACCTTGCGGCGCAAGCTTCGGTTGGCAAGTCGTTCGTCGAGCCGGCGGCAGCCTTCACCTCTGCCGCGCTCGGCACGCTGGCTCTGCTCGAGGGCGTCCGAGCAAGCGGCCTGTCGCCCAGGATCGTGGTGGCAGGCTCGAGCGAGATCTTCGGCGGGAACAACGGTCAGCCCAACGACGAGGAGACTCCGTTGAATCCGCTGAGCCCCTACGCCGCGGGCAAGGCAGCGGCCTGGGCGCTCGTGCGGTCTTACCGGCGGTCCTTCGGTTTGCCTTGCAGCGTGGCGCTGCTCCACAATCACGAGTCGCCGCTGCGAGGGCAGAGCTACGTCTCGCAAAAGGTCCTGGCCGCTGTGCGGCAAGCCGCGGCGGGTCTGCCCACGACGCTCGCACTCGGTGATTTGTCGGTGATTCGCGATTTTGGTTGGGCGCCGGAGTACGTGGCTGCGTTGCACCTGATGGCGCTGCGCGACGAGCCGGGCGATTTCGTGATCGCGACGGGTGAGTCCCACTCGCTGCGAGAGCTCGTGGAGCAAGCGTTCGCGTGTGCCGGGCTGGACCACCGCGACTACGTGACACACGATCCGGGTCTGCTCCGCCCCATCGACATCCCGGCCATGCGCGCCAACCCAGACAAGGCCCGGCGCGAGCTCGGTTGGCAGGCCAAGGTAAAGTTCGACGAGCTGATCGAGCGCCTGGTCGCTACGGCCCGCGAGGTTCATCGAGAATCATGAGAAGGCTTCGCGACCTTCTGACCCGGCGGTCTCGCGCTCGATACCTCCTCTGGCGTGCGGCTCGGGCCGCGAGTGCGCTCGAAGTCGACTTTCAGCGTGGGGGTTCGGTCGTTCTGCGCCCACCGCCAACCACGGATCTGGCGCTGGCCTACGAGATTTTCATCGGCGGGGCCTACGAG